>PKCN01000318.1 GCA_002862205.1 Planctomycetaceae bacterium
GCTGCTCGCGTCATTTCCGCGAGTGTCGGATTCTCGGCGAGGTCCGCCGCTGTGTATTCTTCTTTTTCTTCTTTGTTGTCGATCGTGGGATTGTAATTTCCATCTGCGGTTTGGAACGGAAGATGACCACCTTTGGTGCCAAAAAATCCAAGCAGTCTTTGGTCATCATCAATCGCTTTCATGGCAGATGCCATCAGATGTGCTTTCCCTGATTTTCCTGCTGTGCGTTGTGCAACGACGTATTTGCCACCATTTTCAACATCCACACGGTGGATGTCCTCTTCATGCAAGTAGGTGTTGCCGGGCAAGTAATTATCGCCTTGTGTGGTGTCCGCTTCCTTGGTTTCACCCCACCCTCCACCCAGCAGGACATCCACTCCCTGCAGGGGTGTGTTCCGATGGGCTGCGGATGGCAGACCAATCAGGTCGCGTCCGATGTCCTGATAGTCTTTCCGGGTCACATTATTTGCATAGGCACATGCAGGTGTTGCATGAGTGACAGGTACGCTGGTAACCAGTCCGACCTTGAATCCGTCTTCAGACTGGAGTTCACGTCCAAGAGGGACAACCTTGGTACCATCGACCAGGACATTGATGGCAGAGTTATAGGTTTTGTAACCGGACATCATACTCGTTGCCGAGGCGGCCGAGTCAGTCACTGTATGTGGCTGTTCACGATCTTCGCCCAACAGATACTTACGCTTGCTTTGTTCAAACCACGGTGCCTGACCACCGCGACTCGCATCATATCCACCCGTGGGATCACCGGGCCAATCCAATACGATTTGGGAATTGGTGTCAAAGGTCAGAATGTCTGCTTTTGGACTTGTGCAGACCAAGCCATAATCCGTCGTCACGCGACGGTCATCCTGGAATGCAAGCCCGGTTCCACGACCATCGCTGTAACGATTTTGTTTGTAGAGACTTGCTGCACGAGTGGTTTGCCAGTCCATTCCGTCGAAGACCATCAGGATGATGTTGGTGTATCCTGCATCTATCGCTGCCTGTTGAAGCCGGTAGATATCCGTCTGGTCGAAATAGAGAGCGGATGGATTGAGTGTTCCTTTGGGTACCTTGCCGTAGATCTTTTTCAATCGTTCCGGATCAGCATAGCAACTGCCTTCCGCACGTAATTGATCGAGTGTGATTCCAAACGTATAAACCGGTATGAGCCGATTGCTATGTTGATCCCAAGTCATGTATTTGTCGGGCTGATTTCCCCAGTGACCCCACGCAGCTGTCTGGTCCTGTGTTGCCAGGCGTTGCATTCGTCGCATGGGATCATCTGAATCGTTCTGATTCAGGTCGATGGCTATCTTGTCAACCGATTCGTCGTTAGGCGTATTGGTTTGAGGCTCATCTGCAGTATTGGCCTTTGGATTTGCAGATGTTTTAGGATCATCCTCCACGCAGAAACCAGCAGCGATTGGTAGCGTCAAGAAAACCATCATGGTGAAAAAGCGTAGCATGGACGGCAATTCTCTTTGCTAACTAGACAACAAATATGGATTCGGAGCCAAAGGTGATGGTGCTGCCTCGACGCATCATGCTCATGGAAACAGTTTCCAACAGGATAGTCCAGAGTCACCAAAAACAGGAGGGATCCGTGGTTGATTGAAGAACTTTCGACAACACGCTTATGAAAGTGGTTTCCAGTTTGAAACGGGTGCTGGTCAGATCGGGTCGATGCTGATTGGCAAGATCATGGAAATCACCGTTTTTATCGGGCTGTTGAGTTTTCAGTTTGCTTCAGACGCTGCGTCCACAGTGATTTGGATCCCATCTTCCCGTCTGTCCTGGTTGCTGCCGCTGCAACGATCAGTCCTGTCTTCATTTTTTTCCCGCTGTGACCTCTCCAGCTGCCACCAGATATTCTTGTCGATTTTCGCCCCGTCCAATTGCGCATCTCAGGTAGATCCGGTCATTGATCGCGACGGGACTGGCAAAGATTGAATCACCGGTTTGATTTTCCGCGAGCAGATCAAATCGGTCTGGGATGGCAGAAATGACATAGACGGACCCGTCCTGCGCGGCAACGTAGATTCGTTCGTCAACCAGAAGCGGTGATGCGCTGATACGCCCTGCGAAGAGTCGCTTCTTCCACATTTCCACTCCGTCCTGAGTGCGCCAGCAGTAGGCGACGCCGTTGTCAGCAACAGCAAAGACATAATTTCTGATCGCGAGCAGCGATTGTTCATAGCACATCACAGGATTCTGCCACAGCAGTGTTTGTGATCCGTCACCGCGGACGCACCAAGTTCCGGCTACAGGGTTTCCACCACTGAAAAGTACTCGTCGACCATCCCATGCCACGGTACCGCACATCGCTTCGGTCCCCGCCTCAACCGACCAGCGGGTTTGACCGGTCTGTGGATCATAGGAAATGATGGAGTCGGCACCCGCAAGCAAGAGTTGTCTTTGACCTGTAATCGTCGCCACGATGGGGGATGAAAAGTTGAGGTTTTGTGGCCGTTTCCGCATCCACACTTGTTTGCCAGTTCGGCGACTGAATGCGTAGATCCCACTTGCGGCACCGTCATATTCTGCGGCGACAATGACCAGGTCGTCCTCGATCAGTGGGCTGGCACCGTAGCCAAACTGGAAGGCACTGGGTTTGAATTCACATACTTGAATACTCCAGATTTTCTGTCCGCTGGTTGTCATCGCTGTCAACCAGATCGCGTCATCGGTATGGAAAGCAACAAACAGGTTTTCACCGTCAAACACCGGTGTGGGTGATGCGTATGAATTATTGGGATGGATTCGCCGCGGCAAGGTTCCGCGGTGCAACTCCCACTGATCGATGAGACGCCCACTTTCCCGGTCAAATTTCAAGAGTGACTGAGTCTGCTTTTCTGTTTCTGCTGTTGTCAGAAAGATGGCATCCTTCACCACAACCGGTGACGAGTGACCACGTCCTGGAATGGCTGTTTTCCAGACGATGTTGCTACCGGACTCGACGTCCCAGCGAAGTGGAACATCAGTATTGTTGGGAGCGTGGTTATTACCTTCGGGTCCACGCCAACCTGGCCAATCATCGGCATGCCCCACGCCAGGCATCATCAGCAGAGTCGCAAAGCATAGAATCGTGAGTATTGGATGATGAGTTTCTGGATTCATGGCAGCACTAATGGGAAAGGAATCGTTCAGACGCCGTCTTTCTTAGCGGCACAGGATCGACGATCATACCCCAGATCAATCGAAGTACTCGTTCAAGACCAAAAACTGGAGAATCGGCATGCGGGCTGGAATTGTCGGCGTTGGCTTCATGAGTTGGATTCATTATCTCGCATATCAGCGAAGCGAAACTGCACAGATGGCGGCATTTTCCAGTCGCGACCCGGGCAAGAGATCCGGGGATTGGCGCGGTGTGAAGGGCAACTTTGGCCCACCGGGTGAGCAAATTGATATTTCAGAGATGAATGTCTACGATTCTCTTGATGCCATGCTCGAAGACGATACGCTCGATCTGATCGATATTTGTCTGCCTCCCAAGTTGCATCCCGAAGCCATCGAAAAATGTTTGGCAGCGGGCAAGCATGTGCTCTGTGAAAAACCGTTGGCGCTCGATGCGACAACGGCTCAGACGCTTGCAAACGCGGCTGGCCCCGGACGCTTGATGGTCGCTCATATATTGCCGCTGATGCCAGAATTCAAGTTATTGGTCGATGCGGCTCAGGATGAGCGTTGGGGCAAGCCGCTGGCAGGGCGATTCATGCGTACGATTGGCCCACCTGATTGGATCCCTGATTTTTACGATCGGTCCAGCGTTGGCGGCCCACTGGTGGATTTACATGTGCATGATGCTCATCTGATTCGATTGCTGTTTGGAATGCCTTCAGCAGCGCACAGTGTAAGCCGCAAGAAAGCCGGCGTTCCCATGTTCTATGAGACCGTATTCGAATTTGAGCAGGAAGATCTGGCGGTTGCCTGCGGTGGTGGGGTGATTGATTCTCCTGCCAGAAGTTTCACTCACGGATACGAAGTCAGTTTTGAGCAGGCAACTGTGCGTTTTGAGTTTGCCGCGTATGCAGATGGATCAACCACCCTGTTGCCAGTAACGATCATGAAACTTGATGGCAGTCTGGAACGACCAGAATTGGGAGATGGTGATCCAGTCAACTCTTTTGTCGCTGAAATCGATGCGGCTGCCCGATGCGTCGATCAAGGTGAAATATCGCCGATTCTCGACGCGCAAAATGCAGTTGATGCGTTGAAAATCTGCGAAATGCAGATGTGATTCTGGCGTTGGGAACTCGGTGCCGAAGATCGCTGTCAAAGAGTCGGCTAGGCTACCAGCGAAAAATTTTGTCGAGCCCTTTGTTCAATTGCTGTTGTAGATAGTTTTCGGCAGTGCTCTGTATCGCCTGAGTTCCCAGCTGAGTAGCAAGTTGACGCAGGCCGCTTGAATCAAGGCTTGGGCTTGAGATCGATCCATCGATGGGCAGGGTCACCACTTGACCGGCCAATTGTTGAACGTCCCGGCCCAGCCAGCGAGTGTCCAATGGCACTTGGGCAATCATATTCAAGCTGCCATCGAATGCGACGCGGCCACTGGTAATGACTTGCGCTCGATCCAAATTCAGATAGAGTCGTTCATGGCTGACGATGCCCTGCCGAACAGAAAAATCGACGGTTTGAGGTGGCATGGTGACAAGATTTGTGGTGCTGTTGAGTGGTCCCGGTTGGGGGCCGATTCCATTGGCCAACGAAGCCAGGTTACCGATGCCCTGAATGATCTGGGATGCCAGCGGACCTGCTGACATCTCTGCGTTACCGATATTGATCCTGCCTGCAACTTGAGTTTGCTTGGGATCATCAAACACAATCACGGCATCGTCAATTTGTGCCCCCAAAGTGCCCTGGATTCTTGTTGCGTTGGCAACCAGAGGAGCGACATACTTCAGCCACCGGCTCGTCATCTTGGGTGTGAGTTGAATTGAATGAGCCGTCGCTCCCGGTTCAATGTGCATCCAGAGAGGTCCGGGGCGATAATGCAACTGCCCAGCAAAAGCCAGTTCGCCGCTATTGAGCGGAATTTGAACTTGTTGGAATTCGAGGCTCGTCTCTGTCAGGATGATTGGTACCGTTGTCTGACCAATGTCCATGCCAGCAACGTGCCCGGACTCCAATCCCACATCAGTCACCAAGGCGAACTCGATTTCACCACTTTTTTGGTTGCTCATGCTGAGATCAACCTCTGCCTCGTGAATTCCCGTAGCTCGAATGTCGATATCCGACAACTTCGAGAAACGTTGGGCGACCTCTCCCATCTTCAGTCGCGAAGCACCCGTTAGTTTCAATTCAGTTGACGTATTCGTCCACCGGGCGTTCCCAGACATGTTGGCGGCAAACCAGTCACCAGCGATCTGAACCTGTTCAGCGACAATGGTATCTGATGAACGCTGGTGTCTCAGGCGAATGTCCAGTGTCAGATTGGGCTCAGACCAGACAATGGTTGCTTTGGGTTGCTGTTGAGCATCTTGCGGACGCCAGGGTCCAACCTTTTGAACTGAGGCATGCTGACTTGCCGGTTGTACGCAAGCAATGTTCTGCCCAACAGAACTCAATTCAATCAGCAGGTCGTTGGCAACCGACCGGAGCGTGATACTCCCTTCACAATCTCCCAGTACCATCCATCCGTCAGACGTTGGGATTTGGTTGGTTTGATAAGCAACAGGCCGAATCACCTCGTTGGCCGTGATCTGCTCACCAAGGCTTGCCTGAATACGATCGAGCTTTGCACGGTACTTGATCTCCATGTCAACTTCATCAGTGCTGAGGATACCTTGCCCAGCGAGAGAGAAAGCATTACCCGCGATTGTCATCGACCGTGCCCGCATGGTGTTGGCTGGCCAGTCGTAATTTCCATCAAATTGGATCTTTACCAATGGTTGCTGAAACCGTCGTGTTTCATAGTTGAAGCCTGGTTCATTAAGCTCAATGGCACCTGTTGTGATGGTTGTATGATGCAAGCCAACGATCGCTTTGGCGTCGGCAGAGAACTTCCCGGACAGTTGATCGATTGGCTGGGGCATCCATGGATCCAATATTGCTTCCATGGTTTCCAGTCGACCCTCTGCCTTTATCGAAAATGGCAGTTGGGACGCGCGGGACAGATCTTGGACGGCTTTGGCGAGCGTTGCGTTGATGTTCAATCCAAGACTGTTGATGATGACGCGGGCTTGCGTAAGTTCTTGTAAAGCCTTGTTGTGCCACCGCCCTTCGGCTTCAATCGATGCTCGCATCGCATTGCGTTGGATATTGCGTCCCCCAGGCAACTGGATGAGCAGATTTGTCGTTTGCCCGCTGCCGGTCAGTTGCCAGACATTTTGATCGCCACTTTTCCATTCGACTTTACCGCGGGCGTTCCCAGCGAAACGGGTTGCAGTCATTTCAAAAATTGGCATCAACATGTTGGTCAGCTGACCAAAGTCGATGTTGAAATCCGCTTTACCTGATTCAAGGTCACCACTTCCAATGGCGGTCCCAAAAGCGCTTTTCCATTCAAAGTGTTCCGCTATGAGCTGGCCGTCACGGCTTGAGACAGTGGCCGTAAGCGTGATCGGATCGATCGCAAACTCTCTTCCCCGTGACACTGCCCTGAATTCACCACAATCGATATGCAGTTTCTTCTGCTGTTGGCTACCGTTGGGAATCGATACCAGATGGGCGATCAAACGGCCTGACTGAAGTGTGACATCCGAGCGTAACGGAAGCAGCCCGGGTAACGAACGTTCCAGAGCGGCGATGTCCATTTCTGCCGATGCACTGCCATCAATCGCTTCCAGCCATTGCAGCGGATTGTTGTTGCTGCCAGTCAATGAGAAGCTTCGAGAAAAAGCACCATCGATGGTGGCTGTGGCAAAATCTGTGTGAGCGCTGAGAGACTCACCAATGAGCCGATCGCCCTGCATCGTCAGTTTTCCATTGAGCGTGGCACGTGCGTTTGTCCAAACTCGCGTACCATCCGCTGAAGCAACGAGGTTGCGGATGGCGAAATTCTGCAAATCAGCCGCGACCGATCCATTAGACTTGCCAACCACACTGATCATTCCAGTTGCATCGCCAGAAATGTTGGTCGGTATGTTGCCTGAAAGGTCAGGGAACCTGATCAGCAGAAGTTCGGCAATCGAGATGGGTAATGACTCACAGGTCAGGTTCATTGACCACTGCTCGTCTCGTTGGTCATCAGCATCACCGGACAACTTGATCGAACTCTGAAGCGATCCGTGGTTGCCGTCAGGCTCGCTCAGGACGCCAGCCACCGAAACTTCCGTCCAGTCGGGCATGATTGAAATGTTTGCATTGGATTGCGTCAGCGCCCAACGTTGATCCGTTGCCGTTTTGGTCATTGAAATGGCAACGTCGTGCAGTTGCACGTCAGCGAAGGTTGGGGCTCGCTGCGCGTCGGAGTGAAGGAAGGCCGCAAAATCACTTTCCAAGTTGCACTGACCCTGATCCATTGAACAGGCGACAGCCACCCCACGAAGATGGATCTGCCCCAGATCTTCCGGCAGCGACAACACATCACCGACCGTCAGATTGAGGTCAAGTTGTTCAATTGCAATTTGGCTGCCTGCTTTGCCGTTGATCTTCAAGTTGGTGACTCGAAGTGGCGTCAGCCAGCCGACTCTCACCGATGCAACCTCAGCTTGCAGACCGTGGGCGCTCAGGTAGTCGATTAAATAGGAACGCCCGATCGAGGAGTGGCTGATCATGCTGGGCATCAGAAACAACAGGCACAGCGCGCAAGCAACGCCTGCAAACAAAATCAATCTGTTTCGTCGAGAGCGTTCTTGCCGCCGTTGTTCCGTTTGACGTTGTTGTGCACGCTCTTTCTGCTCTAGGCTGAAGTCGTCAGTTGTCACGGTCACATCCTTGCCGCACCAGATTATAAGATCACCACCACCGAGCGAGTTTAGCGATATCAGGGCGTTCAGCGCAAGGTTGATTTGTTGACTCTGCGAGAGCGAGTGGCAATGGGACCATAGAATCAGCCGTGAGCGGTTGATGCTTGCAAATGGTTGGAGACATCGAGGTCTGGGCGAATAGGACTGCGGAACCCCATGATGAACCAAGTTTTCCCAATTCCGGCTTGGTATTCCTGACCTTGGGACCCATGTTTCTTGTGGATTTGAGCGGTTGGTGAATTCAGCAACCGCAGCACAGAAGCTTGATTTTCAGACGGATTCACCCGGAATCCACCGAGATGGCACCACTCGCGTGTTGATCTTGACGGTTATCCCCTGAAGATGGTCAAGCAGGTAGAGATTGCTGGTGATTGTCGTTTCCAACTGTTCATTTGGTGTTTGCAGTGATTACCGTGAAGTCAAGTTTCAATGGTGTCTGCTTTCAAATTACGATGTCATTTCCGGATTGCTCAGGGTTTCCCAGCGTTGTGATGGCGACGTTTTGGTCGTCACCGAGCTTCTCGTAGCCACCTTTGCTCCCCCGCTGATTTCACGTTTTAGTCTGAGGTAATCGATGAAAGTCTTTGTGACCGGGGGAACCGGGTTACTTGGAAATGCAATTCTGCGTGAGTTGAATGCTGCGGGGCATGCAACGGTCTCGTTGGTGCGTTCCAACTATGATTCAGCGATTTTTGAGGGGATTGATACCGAATTTGTTTCAGGTGATTTGCTTGACCATGAACTGATGAGCAACGTGATCGAGAATTGCGATGCTGTGGTACACGCGGCGGGTGTGATTCACCTCGGCTGGAAACGACTGCAGGAATCGATGAGGGTCAACGGCGAGGGCACTCAAATCATGGTGGATGCCTGTCTGCGGCACGGTAGCAAACTGGTCCACGTTGGAACGGTCAATACGCTTGCCGTTGGAACTCGGGAGCAGCCAGCCGATGAGTCAACACCACATGACAATGCTGGTGGGCAGGTACCATGCAGCTACGTATTGAGCAAACGGGCTGGCGTTGATGCCGTCAAGCGTGGTGTCTATGAAGGATTGCAGGCAGTAATTCTCGCTCCGGGTTTTATGCTCGGGCCCTGGGATTGGAAGCCTAGCAGCGGTCGAATGATGATGGCGTTGAGCAAGGGCTGGAAAGCCATTGCTCCCAGTGGAGGCTGTAGCGTGTGTGATGTGCGGGATGTAGCCGCAGCCACCATCGCAGCGGTGGACAAGGATGTGTTGAGTGGCCGTGAGTTCATTCTTGGTGGAGAGAATGTGACCTACCTGCAATTGTGGGCAGACATGGCACAGAGGTTTGGTCGACGTGCACCCTTGATGCGAGCTGGTCCCATTCAACGCTGGGCTGCTGCTGCTGCGGGAGATTTGATGGGTCGGGTTTTTGAAGAGTCAGACTGTAACAGTGCGGCCGTAAAAATGTCTGCCCAGTACCACTGGTACGACAGTTCTCGAGCCGAGCGAGAGTTGGGTTACCAGGCTCGAAATGTCCAAGAAACCCTTGATGATGCCGCTGCATGGGTGCGAGCAAAACACATGTAAAGGGATCTCGTGCTGGATTTGAAGCGTGCTGGATCCAGTTCGTTGGTCGGTCAACGTTTTCGGATCACGGAGTCGTTCCGCAGGGGTGATCAGGCAGCGATTCGCCTTGCAGCATGGGGTAGAACCCACGCCGGTGGGGAAAATAGTGAAATTTAATGGAAGATTACTGCCCCTTCATGGAGCAATATTCACTTGTAAAATGCGCTATTGATGAGAAACCAAGCCACGAAATGCCCCCGCAGAGGGGTTTCTGATTTGGCTCCGCGGAATTGACAACCAGCACCACTTGCGCCCACTCTGTCACCCCGATTTGGTTCGGCTGTGGTTCTAGCGTTGCCCGCGATGGCTGCACCGAGGTGTCGAGACTCAATGAGATCAACCTGCATGGCGACGGCCGCATTACAAGCGATTCGAAATTCAGTTCCGGCAGTGCTGCCCAGTCTGCTGTTGTGTGATTTCGGTGATTTGAAGGGTGAGTTGGCAGAGCTGACAGCTGCGGGTGCCGGTGTGTTGCATCTTGATGTGATGGATGGGAACTTTGTTCCCAATTTGTCTTACGGGATGCCAATTGTTGAGGGGCTTCGTCGACACACTGATCTTCCTTTGGATGTTCATTTGATGATCAGTGATCCTGTGGCTTATGCGAAGCCGATGGTGGATGCTGGGGCAGACATGCTGACTTTTCACGTCGAAGCGGTTCGCGATCCAGTGGAAACCGTTGGGAAGTTGAAGGATTTGGGTGTTGGCGTGGGGATCGCTTTGAATCCAGAGACCCCGTTAGCGTCGTTGGACGAAGCGATGCCTCTGGTCGATATGGTGTTGGTGATGAGTGTCGAAGCGGGTTTCGGTGGTCAAGCCTTCAATCCAATCGCACTGGAAAAGTTACGTTCATTGCGACGGGATTATCCGGAGTTGTTGCTGGAGATCGATGGCGGCATTGATGTTGATACCATCGCGTTGGCTCGCGCCGTGGGATGCGATTTGTTTGTGGTGGGTTCGGCGATCTTTCGGCAGGACAATTACGCAGCAGCGATTGCAGACTTGAACATCGCAATTCAGGCAGGCACTGACCAGGCGTTTGCTTCAGATCAGGATGGGGAGGAGCAATTATGATCGTTCGAACTCCGCAAGCATCCCAAGTGTTGTTGATCCGACCAGGTGCGACTGACTTTGATGATCAGGGCCGTATCAAGGGCACCCTTGATATGCCGATGAGTGAGCGGGGACGCCAGCAAGTCAGTTTGCTGGCTGAGCAACTCTCTGATTTCCCAGTGGGAACCATCTACACGGCTCCTTGCGAGTCGGCTCGTGAAACTGCCCAGCAACTCGCTGAGGGGCGCGACATACGGATCAAGGTCATCGATGCTTTTCGAAATGTGGACCACGGCTTGTGGCACGGGAAGCTTATCGAGGAAGTACGACGTAATCATCCGAAAGTTTATCGGCAAGGTCAGGATTCACCTTCCGAGGTTTGTCCTCCGGGTGGGGAATCAATCCGCGAGGCGCGTGATCGGGTAGCAAAGGCGATCCGAAAAGTACTGCGAAAGAGTGGCTCTGAGGCGATTGCCATTGTGATCCCGGACCCCATGGCTTGGGTCGTCCAAAGTCTGATCAGTGGCGAGGAGTTGTCTGATCTGTGGAAGGCGGAAACCGACGGTGCCAGCTGGGACTTGCTGGAGTCGATCAGTGATAAGGTCAGTGACAAGGTTGACGAGTCCTGAGGCAGCTGAGGCACAGCATCCTGCCACAGCAGGGCTCGCTCACCCTGATCTTGCTGCTGGAATCTCCGGACGATCGCCACAACCACGTGGATTGCGGAAAAATGCAGTGTTTTGACCACTGATCGCAGGTTCACCTGCTGATGAGGGCCTGTTTGGGCCGACTTACCGGAAAAGCCCGCATTTCCGGTACTTTTATCTTCTGTTCTATGCCGGTTCTGTGTTTGAGAGCTCCTACGCTCTCGAATAGAATAAAGCTTGTTCTGATCCACGTGATGGGTACATGGCCCGACATGGTCCGTTCAGGCTACAGACGACAGAAAAACTCCGCCAAGGAATTTAGCGAAGATGACGCGATATTCAACGATCCTTCCTGCATTGCTGATCCTGGGATCTTTAGTACCCCTGCGGACGATGCAGGCTGCCGAGGCAGCGGTTCCCAGCCAAGTGAAAATGATCAATGACACCATTGAGCAAGGTTGGCGCGATTTTGAGATCCGACCTGCTTCTGAAGCAGATGACGCAACATGGTGCCGCCGCGTCTTTCTTGATGTGGTCGGGCGTGTGCCTGACCAGACCGAGTTATCTGAGTTCGTGTCTGCAAAAGGCAAAGACAAGCGTGCCGCACTCGTGGATACATTGCTGCACGATGACAAGTACACCGAAGAGTACGCCAGTCACTGGTCAACCGTTTGGACCAATATCCTGATTGGTCAGTCCGGTGGCAACGGGCGGGATTCCATGATCAGTCGCGCGGGGATGCAAAAGTACCTTCGCGATTCCTTTGCACGAAATAAGTCTTACGATCGGATTGTTTTTGATCTTGTTACCGCAACGGGATCCACCAAACCTGGGACAGAGAACTTCAATGGTGCTGTCAACTTTCTGGTTGACAAAGTGAATGAGGAAAAGGGTGTTCTCGCCACGAGCAGCACTTCACGGATTTTCCTTGGGCAGCAGGTGCAGTGCACCCAGTGCCATAACCATCCGTTCAACCAGTGGAAGCAGCAGATGTTTTGGGAGTTCAATTCGTTCTTCCGGCAAACACGCTCGTTGCGGCGTTTCGTTGAAGGCACGCGTGATGTTGATCATGCGGAGCTGATTGATGAGGACTTTGCTGGTGAAGCAAACGATCCTGAGGATGCATTGGTTTTCTACGAACTTCGTAACGGACTCACGCGGGTCGCTTATCCTGTCTTCACCGATGGTACCCCGATTGAAGTCAGTGGTTTCGTGAGTGATGTCAAACGCCGCGGTGAACTTGGGCGAATGATGTTGGCCAGCGAGAACATGGACAAAATGGGCGTCAACCGTATGTGGTCCCTGTTTCTTGGCTTCGGATTCACAAAGCCAGTCGATGACCTCGGGCCGCACAACCCTGCGTCTCACCCGGAGTTGTTGTCAAAGTTGGCTGTTGAGTTTCGTAAGAACAGCTACGACCTCAAACAATTGATCACATGGATCACGCTGAGCCGTCCTTATAATCTCGCGCCGGTTCTCGGTTCGAATAATGAGATCGACGATCCATCAATCGGAGAGATGCCGAAGTTTTCGCGGTTCTATCTCCGTCAAATGAGTGCTGAGCAGCTTTATCAATCACTCGTTACAGCGACAGATGCATCCTCTCAGGGAAGCTATGAAGAGCAGGAGCGACAACGCAATCGCTGGTTGCAGCAGTTTGTGGTTGCTTTTGGAACCGATGAGGGTGACGAAGCAACTACCTTCAATGGTTCCATTCCGCAGGCATTGATGCTCTTCAACGGCGATCTTACCAAGAAAGCAATCAGCACCTCCGGTGGAAGCTTCATTGATCGGTTGTCGAAGACTGGTAAATCGCCGCGAGATCGGGTGAACAGGCTGTTTCTCGCTGGACTAGCCCGGCGAGCCAGTAAGAAAGAAATGACGGTTGCAGGGCAGCTCATGGCAGCACGGAAGGGAAATGAAAAAGAAATGCTGCAGGACATGTGGTGGGCAATCCTCAACAGCAACGAGTTCATTATGCAGCATTAAAAACCGCGACAACGTTCAATCTTCCAAGTATCTACAACTCAGAACAAAACAATTCTCTTCTTCAAAGGCTGATTCCTATGATCAATAACTGGCAAACACCAAGCGGAATGTCACGTCGACACTTCATGCAACATCTCGCGGGCTCGTCGGCAGTCGCAACCGCATCCATGACCATGGGTGGTGCAATCAAGGCCAATGCTGAGGAGATGCGAAAGAATGGCAAGTCAGCCATCTTGTTGTGGATGGGTGGCGGACCGGCAACGATCGATATTTGGGACCTCAAACCGGGAGCACCCACAGGTGGTCCGTTCAAGCCGATTTCAACGACCGGCGATCTGCAAATTTGTGAGCACATGCCAATGGTTGCCCAGCAGATGAAGCATCTGTCCGTTGTGCGGAGCATGTCGACACGAGAGGCCGACCACAATCGTGGACGCTACTACATGCACACCGGTTACGTGCCCAACCCCAATATCGAGCATCCCAGTTATGGATCAGTGATCGCTCATGAAGTCATGGACCAGCGTCCGAACCTTGAGATTCCCCCATTCGTTTCTGTTGGTGGTGCAAGTGCCGGGCCAGGCTTCCTGGGTATGGCATGGTCCCCCTTCTCGGTCACCAGTAATGGTCAAATCCGTAATCTCAAGATGAATCTCGAAGACAACCGTTTGCTCCAGCGAATGGCTGCTTTGGATACGATTGAGACTGGATTCTCACAGCGAACCCGGGACCTCCCTGCGAGTGAGCACGCGAAAGTCCTGAAAAAGACTTTTGACCTGATGACAAGCGATCAGATGGAAGCCTTCCGTGTTGAGAAGGAACCAGAAGAAGTCAAAGAGCGTTACGGCACGGATCGTTTCGGTCAGGGTTGTTTGCTCGCTCGACGTCTGGTTGAAGCCGGGGTGCCGTTCGTCGAGGTTGACCTTGGCGGATGGGATAACCATGGTGGTATCCACACGTTGTTCAAGGACACAAAACTGCCACAACTGGATCGCTCTATGAGTGCTCTGGTTGAGGATCTGAACCAGCGTGAACTGTTGAAGGACACGGTTGTGATCTGGATGGGTGAGTTCGGTCGCACACCTCGGATTAACCAGAATGCTGGTCGCGATCACTGGGCACGTTCATGGTCGTGCGTTGTCGGTGGTGGTGATATCAATGGTGGTCTTGCAGTGGGTGAGACCAGCAGTGACGGCACCGCAGTTGAAAGCGAGCCCTTCAGCAGTGAAGACTTGATGAGCACGGTTTGCAAGGGTCTTGGGATTTCAACGGAGAAGACATTCACAAGTAAGAACGGGCGTCCGATGAAGATCGCGGGTGGTGGAAAGATCATCAGCGAATTGGTGGCGTAACCACGGTGGCGTCGCCTCAGAGTTCGCAAAGTCAAACCTCGAATACCGGCTTTGATTCAATCACCCCTGGGCATGAGGACGTAAGTCCGTGTGATGCCGAGGTTGAATTAGGGCCAGCCGAGTTGATTGCGCGACACCAGAAAGGCATATGGCGATACCTACGGATGCTGGGGTGTGACTCCTCAACAGCCGACGATCTGACGCAGGAAACTTTCCTGCGTGTGTTGCGGCGGGATAATTTCGTGCAGCACAGTGATGCCGCAACGTCCAGCTACTTGCGGCGTACAGCCTACAATTTGTTGGTGTCCATGCACCGGAAACAGCGGAAAGTGCAGACGCTGTGTGAACCGGGCTTGTTGGACGAGATATGGGATCGTTGGGCAGGCAAAGATCTGTCCGGCGACACGGCAGTCGAATCGCTGCGGAATTGCCTCGCGGCTTTGACTCAAAGAGCACAAACAGCTCTCAGGATGCGGTTCGCCGAGCAGGCAAGTCGTGTCGAAATAGGTGAGGCATTGAGTATTACGGATCACGGGGCTCGGAATCTGATGCAGCGGGCCAAGCAACAACTGCGCAGGTGCGTAGAAGAAAAAATTTGGCAGAATAACGATGAGTGAAAATAACCACACAGCCGAGGAAGAGCGAGCTTTGGAAGCTATGCTTGACGAAGCGTTGGGCGGTGCGCGACCGCCTGATCTGTCGGGCGAAATCTTAGCTCGGTTCTATGGCTCGGACGCGGATTTGGAAAAAAAAGTCAGTCGGGCTCGCTCGCGGAAATCGGGCCGAAGCAACCACTCAAGATCAAAGTCCATTGCAGTTGCCTTCGCTACCATCGTTGGGTTGGCCGCCATGCTGGCTGGCCTGTTCCTGTACCAGCCGGATCATGATATTTCCGACAGTGTTGCCGAGCTCGTTGATAATGCCGGAAACACCGAAGATCAGGACGAAGGCTCGAATTCCACAACAGCCTCGGGGTCAGATGAGCAGCCACCCAAGGCAGCCAAGAAGAATGCCAAGCGAAAGAGCCGCAAGGGTGTTCCGATGACTCTGCAACCACCCCGACTGGATCAAGCCGAGGTGGCTGTCTCACCAAGCGAATCGCTGGATGTGACGGTGCCTGACGAAGCCGAAGCCGCTGAACTTGCACTTGTGTCGTCTCAAGTTGATTCCGAAATGGAAGGTTACTGGGATGCTGTGGGGATCGAACCGACAGATGAGGCCACTGCGGAACAAACAGCCGCTAGGCTTGAAAAGATACTCGGGATCGAGATCTCTGCGGAAGCTGTCGCCGATGTTGATCGTCTGCGGGCAGAGGTCGGCCAGAGTTTGAATGCTCAAGCGATCGCTTCCAGGTGGTTGAACCAGATCACAAACCGTCGCAGCCGGCGAATGGATGCAAAGTTGCGAGACCAGCTGGTGAGCGAAATTGCGAGGTGCATCCAGACAGGCAGCAGTTTCGACAAGAAGGTTGCGGAATGGTTGAGCGGAAAAAGTGGGAATTCTGATGCATTCTTCTCGGCCTTGGCGGCTGGTCCACGATCCGTGGGTGGTGAACATGGCATGGCAAGAAGTCTCGCTGCGTTGACTCTGAATGTCGATGTTCGATGCACTCGCTGTCACGATTCATACATCGAAGGAAATGGACAGCAGAGTGACTATTGGAACTTTATCTCATTCTTGAACCGCGGCGTGCAAAAAGACGCTGATGGAAACTACACGGTTGACACTGGGAAGAATGAATCTGATCCTGTTTTCTACGAGTTATCGGATGGGCGACAGCGGGTGGCTGATCCCCGTCTGCCGTCGGCCTGGATGAAAGGATCATCCTCGAATGGACACGAGCGGATGCAAAGTTTCTCCAAAGCTCTCGTGGGCTCGTCGGAGTTGGCGAGCGGCGTTGTGAATTCGTTGTGGCAGTTGGTGCACGGTCAACCGTTGCGAGGACGCGTGGTCGATCCGATCAGTGCTCCGCACAACGAAGCCCTCCAACGCCTTGAAGAACAGCTGACTCAGGATTTGCTCGAATCCCGGTTCGATGTTGCACGAACACTCGCTTTGATCATTGCGTCCCCCGCGACTCGCCGTGGTGTTCCCAAAACATTGTTGCCGGAGAATATGTTGGTAGCGAATCAATCTGATATCGATGCCGCAATGAACGCTGTCGACGCATTTGCTGCCGTGTTGCCACCTCGAGTCTCACTGCCAGTTGCGCAGCGTACGGATCGGGTGTTGCGCTCCATCGGAGCACGAATCGATAGCACGGGCAGGGATTCGCTCGCTCAAATCAGTGAGGGTGGGAAACCCGCCAAGGTTAAGAAAGAGAAAGTGGTGGCAGCCGATTTTCCTGAAAAAGTGAAGTTGCTGCCAGTGCAGTGGCTGAAACTGATTGAAGATCGGGATAGTCAAATTGACCATCTTGGTTACCTGTCTGGTCAAAATGAAGTGCCAGACTACGTGCAGGAATTAGTCGAATCCATGCAGGATGCTGAGGTTGGTCCCAACGTGTTACTGAATCGAGTTTGGTGGCTGATGAAGCCTTAGCTTGGAGGGTGTCCGAGGCGACATGTCTCCTCAGTACGACTCAGGCTTGTCTGTTGTCACAGATTTGTGCTCAGTTTGTTGCTTCCCGCTTGCGTCACCCGCCGATGGCATACATCGGCCGGTCGGGCGGTTGAAATCCATTTTCGTTGATGCCATGTGCCTTCGCTTTGTCTGCAAGACAACCACGAATGGCAGCCATCAGTGCTTCGTCAGAGGCTCCTCCGCGAAGCAAGTCGCGGAGCGGTGTTTCGTTGGTTGCAAACAGGCAATTGCGGACCGCCCCATCTGCGGTGATTCGAATTCGATTGCAGGCGTTACAGAAGGGAGCGGTGATCGAGCGGATGATGCCGATACGTCCATGGTCGACTTGGAATTCCTCAGCAGGCTGTGATGGATCAGGGCGGGGAATCGCTTCTACGCTGCCAAACTGTTGCTGCAAAATACCCAACAGTTGATCACCGGTGAATACCTGATCCTGTTGCCATGCCCGGTCAGTATCCAGCGGCATGAATTCAATGAACCGCAACATGACATTCCGCTCAAGGGCGTAACGGACCAGTTCGCTCACTTCTGGTTCAGTCACACCTTTGATCGCAAGCGTATTGAGTTTGATGGATTCGAACCCGCATTCGATGGCAGCGTCGATCCCCTGGAGTGTTTTTTCGAGCCCATCTCTTCTCGTGATTTTCTGAAAGACATTCTCATTGAGCGTATCAAGGCTGATGTTGAGTCGCTTTAAACCCGCGTCCTTGAGTGCCTGGGCGTGTTCGGCAAGTAGCATTCCGTTGGTTGTCAGAGAAAGATCTTCCAATGCTTCGATCCCTGCCAGCATCTTGATCAGACGCGGAATTTGTTGCCGGACCAGTGGTTCGCCACCCGTGATGCGAATGTCTCTTACTCCTCCCTTTTCGGTGAGCAAACGAGCCAGTCTGTGCAGCTCTTCAAAAGACAGAATATGATCTTTGGCTACGAATTGGGCACCCTTTTCAGGCATGCAGTAGAAACAGCGGATGTTGCAGCGATCTGTAACGCTTAGACGCAGGCTGGTGTGTACCCGTCCAAATGAATCGATCAGCGGTAGGAAAGATGTTCGGCTCATGCCAGAAATGATAGTCAGTAACGGGGTATTCTCCGAGTCATGCAAACAGCGTTTGCTCGAAGAATTCTGGATAGGTGGATGGATAGTCACAACCACCAGGTTCTCAACAGGGTTCCGACTCCGGTGAGGTGGTGGTTGGGTCAGCCGAGTGGTTGGGTCAGCTGAGTGGTTGGGTCAGCTGAGTGGTTGGGTCAGCCGATCAGGGGTTCAATGACATCTCCATGAACATCGGTCAAACGGAAAGGACGACCGGCATACGTAAACGTCAACTTTTCGTGGTTGATACCAAGTTGGTGCAGGATGGTGGCTTGGATGTCGTGAACATGGATTGGGTTGTCGATGGGTCGGAAGCCGAGTTCATCGGTTTTGCCGAGGGTTTGCCCGTTGCGGATCCCGCCGCCTGCCATCCACATGGTAAATGCCTGGGGGTGATGATCCCGTCCGAGTTTTCGTCCCAGTGCTGCACTGGCCTCGACCATGGGTGTTCTCCCGAACTCGCCACCCCAAACGACCAGTGTGTCTTCCAGCATGCCCCTCTGCTTCAGGTCCTTGATCAGAGCCGCACACGCCTGATCTGTTTGTTGGCACTGTTTCTTGATTCCATTCGCAACATTGCTGTGGTGGTCCCAGCCAGAGTGGTAGAGTTGAATGAAGCGGACGCCTCGCTCAGCAAGTCGTCGGGCCAGCAGGCAGTTTTTTGCGAAGGAACCCGGATCTTTGGCGGATGTGCCATACAGACTGAGGGTTGCGGCATCTTCGCTGTCTAGATCCATCAGTTCGGGTGCACGTGTCTGCATTCGATAGGCCATCTCATAACTCTCAATGCGAGTCGCTATTTCATTCAGGCCGGTCTGATCAAGTTTTTGTCGATTGAGTTTCCCAATCAGGTCAAGTGTGTCACGTTGAGTTTGTCGGTCAATTCCCGGTGGATTTGACACATTGAGAATCGGATCACCGTTGGAGCGGAATGGGACACCTTGATGTTCACCGGGCAAGAAGCCAGAGCTCCACATCGCAGCGCCTCCGGACAGGTTGCCGCCGCTCTTCAGGACGACAAACCCGGGAAGATCGACTGCATCGCTACCAATACCGTAGGTCAACCATGAACCCATCGCCGGACGTCCGGGAATGGGACTGCCGGTATTCACAAAAAGTTGTGCCGGTGAGTGATTGAACTGATCAGTGTGAACAGTCCTGATAATTGCCAGATCATCGGCAACGGTGGCCAAGTGCGGTAGCACCTCTGAAAACTCAGCCCCTGATTCGCCATGCTTTTTGAATTTGAAGCGTGGAGCAAGAACCGCAGCGTTTGGTTGAATGAACGCGTATCGTTGACCTGCGATAACCGAAGGTGGTAACGGTTTGCCTTCCAGTTCGGTCAGCTTAGGTTTGTGATCAAAGAGATCCAGCTGACTGGGCGCACCAGCCATGAAAAGATAGATAACACGTTTGGCGCGTGCTGGGTGGTGAAAGCCCCTCGCAGGATCCTTCGACGCTAGCAGAGGATTTGTTCCGAATTCCTGAGCGAGCATCGATGCGAGAACAGCTTTGCCAAGTCCAATTCCGCAGGTCTGGAATAACTGCCTTCGAGTGCTCTGTTTCAGACGCTGGATTGGACTTGATTGCATATGTTTTGATTCTTCTGGGCTGCTCATTTCTCTTTCAGTGCAATGCACTTTGTTCTCCCGGAACCCACAGCATTGCATGGTCACCGTTCACACCAGTTTACACAGATGTGTATGATTCGACCTATCTCGCTTATTTTTGTTCACAAGGCAAGGTCGTGAAAAAGCAGTATTACGGAATTGGCGTACTTGTTGGTGCGATGTGGTTGGTATTTTTAGCCAATTTGATCTTGCCCATCGATCTGGCGAAGTTCGGTTTATATCCGAGATCATTCAGCGGCATCCTAGGAATCCCATTGATGCCTTTTTTGCATGCCAATCTTGATCATCTGGTGGGCAACACCATTCCTTTGATCGTGCTGTTGTTTCTTCTGGTTAGCTCGCGTGAGAATGCATGGTTGGCTGTGGGTAGCATCGTTTTGCTGAGTGGTGGTTTGCTGTGGGTCTTCGGACGGTCAGCCGTACATGTGGGAGCCAGTGGTCTGATATTCGGTCTCGGTTCATTTTTGATGGTCGTCGGAATTCGGGAACGTCGTGCGATTCCCATTGCAATCACGATTTTGGTGGGTTTGATTTATGGCGGCACCATGTTGAGTGGAATTGTTCCACGATGGCAGTCAAACGTTTCTTGGGATGGGCATCTTTGCGGGTTGCTGGCCGGGGGTTTGGCGGGATTTCTGTTCTCAAGACCCCGGCTGGCGTGACTGACAATTCACAGTGGAGCCTGTTCCTTCAAGAAACCGATCAGTTGCTTCTCGAATCCTCAAAGCCAAGGTGCTAGGCTGTTGGGCCGACCGGAGGGAGGTGGATGGCCAAATGAACGTTTTTGTGCCATTTCCTTACTCTGGATTGATGATCAGATCCGCTCAGCGGGGATGTCAGCGGGGATGTCAGCGGGGATGTCAGCGGGCATGTCAGCGGGCAGTGATTGCCTCGGGCTCTGCCTCGCTACAACCCGCATCATTACAACCCTGATACCTGTCGGCTCTGATGACAGCATCTGGATTTTGAGGCGGCGATGAGTCGTGAGCAGTCGTAGTAAGTAGTATGGGGCCAGCGGCAAGATATTTACCTTCAAGAGTTAAGCAACACGCGAATGTCCAAATCCAAATCCAAATCCAAATCCAAAAATATCAAATCAGGCAAGCCAACCATGGCGTCGGTAGCTGATCGATTTGACTGTTATCAAAAGTCCGTACAAACCCCGGATCATGAGGTGGTGTTTTTTGAACAGGCCTACCGGGACGCGTACGATTCCACACCGATGGATCTACGAGAAGATTTTTGCGGGACGTTTGCAATCTGTTGTGACTGGGTCGCCTCAAAATCAAAACGAACCGCGATTGGTGTCGATTTATGTTCTGAGACATTGCAATGGGGGCGTGACAATAACCTTGCAAAGTTGAAGAAGTCGCAGCAAAAGCGAGTGCGATTGATCGAACAGGACGTGAGAAAGCGAAACAGGCCGAATGTCGATGTACTGGCGGCGCAGAACTTTTCGTTCTGGATCTTCAAGACACGTGAAGAGGTGATTGAGTACTTCAAAATTGCCCGTTCCAACCTCAAATCGAAAGGTGTGATGGTGATGGACATGATGGGAGGTGGCGAATGCTACGAAGAAGGACTCGTCGATAAACGTAAAATCGTCAAAGGCAAGAAGGGCTTCAAGTATCACTGGGAGCAGATGAGTTTCAATCCGATCACAGCTGATGCCAGTTTTGCGATCAGTTTCAAGTTTGCGGATGGCAGTAAATTGAAACGGGCGTTTGAGTATCACTGGCGGTTTTGGACGATTCCCGAGGTACGGGAAATGTTGGCAGAGGCCGGTTTTGGTGAGAGTCACATTTACTGGGAAAATGATGACGAAGATGTTGACGATGATGAGTACAGCACTTGGGAGCGTCAGGAAAAAGCACCCAGTGACGCGAGTTGGATTTGTTATATTGTTGCTGTGAAGTGAATTCAAAATCTGAGGTTGCGATAATGAACAATTCAATCAAGTTGACTGTGACTGATTCGTTGGCACTGGGAGCATTCTGGTTGGCACTAGGAGCATCCTTGTTGACACTGATGCCCGGTGTGACAGCATTGGCACAGGATCCCGAAGCAAAAAAAATCTTCCAGCGTGATCGTTTGGTGGCTTGGTGCATTGTTCCGTTTGATGCTCGCAAGCGAACGCCATCGCAACGTGCTGAAATGGTTGCCAAACTGGGAATGGCACGTGTCGCTTACGATTGGCGAGCAGAACATGTGCCAACATTTGAGGCAGAAATCGAAGAATACAAAAAGCATGGTATCGAATTCTTTGCGTTTTGGAGTTGGCATGATGCACTGGAACCATTGATTGCCAAGCATGGTATTCGCCCTCAGATTTGGGTGATGATTCCGGGTGTTGGGGATCGACCTGATTCTGAAAAAGTACAGGCAGCGGCAGAGGCGCTCCGTCCCATGGTGGAGAAAACGGCCAAGCTCGGCCTTCGCCTCGGCCTGTATAATCATGGTGGTTGGGGTGGTGAGCCAGAAAACCTTGCGGCTGTCTGCAAATATCTGCGAGAGAATCACAACGCTGAACATGTCGGCATTGTTTACAATTTTCACCATGGGCACGAACATGTTGTTCGGTTCCCTGAAGCCTTTGCTGCAATCAAGCCATATCTGCTATGTCTCAACTTGAACGGCATGGCTGACCCAACCCGCGTGTCTGGTAACCAAAACAAGATTCTGCCGATTGGCCAGGGTGTGCATGAACGGGACATGATCCAGGAAGTATTGCGGCAGCGTTATCAGGGACCGATCGGAATCCTTGATCATCGCAGCGAATTGGATGCAGAGTTATCACTCATGCAAAATTTGAAGGGTTTGGACGCGTTGGTGAATGACTTGAAATGAGGTGAGTGTCTCTCGATCACTCAGTAACCAGTATTGATGGGAGAGTATTGTATGCGTTACCTGATTGGTCTTTGCACAGCATTGGTGTTGGGTCTGGTTCAAGCTGAAACACCGGTTGTATTTCAGGATGGTCCGCCGCAGGATCACAGACTGGGTGATCTGAGGACGCTTAACAGTTTTTTCCCCTTCAAATCGGTGACCAATCTGGCGGAGTGGAAACAGCGACAGCTCGAGATAAAACGTCGGATACTGGTATCACAGGGATTATGGCCCCTGCCAACTCGAACGCCATTGAACGCCGTGATTCACGGTCGTGTTGAACGGGATGATTATGTGGTCGATCGAGTTTTTTTCGAGTCGATTCCCGGAAACTATGTGACCGGCAGTCTGTACCGGCCAAAGCAAGGAAGTGGGCCGTTCCCGGTGATCCTTTCGCCGCATGGACATTGGAATGAAGGGCGTTTTTACGATGCAGGCGTGGAAACTGTCAGCAAGCAGATCGAAACAGGTGCTGAGCAATTCGTGCAAGGCGGAAGGTATCCATTACAGGCACGCGCAGTGCAATTGGCCCGTATGGGCTGCATGGTGTTTCACTATGACATGACGGGATACGCAGACTCCGTACAGCTTGGCCATCGACCGGACAGGTGGAAACATCTTGATCGTCCCGAGGGTTGGGGCTTCATGAGCGTTCAAGCAGACCTTCGATTACAGAACATGATGGGATTGCAGACATGGAACTCGATGCGGGCTGTTGATTTTGTATTGCAGTTGGATGAGGTCGATCCATCGCGGGTAGGGGTGACGGGCGCCAGCGGGGGTGGCACTCAGTCGATGGTTTTGGGTGCCATTGATGAACGCATTGCCGCGTCGATGCCTTGTGTCATGGTTTCGACCGCCATGCAGGGTGGTTGCACCTGTGAA
Organism: Planctomycetaceae bacterium; assembly: GCA_002862205.1. Lineage (GTDB taxonomy): Bacteria > Planctomycetota > Planctomycetia > Pirellulales > Pirellulaceae > Rubripirellula. The sequence goes on from PKCN01000318.1 coordinate 23,627, forward strand.
AATGCGCCGTTATTGCGAATCGATCAGGGCAATATTGATATTGCGGCAGCCACGGCCCCAAGGCCCTTAGGGCTCACTGCAGCTGATGATTGGACAGTCGATTTGCAAACCAGAGGTTTTCCCGATCTTCAGCATGTCTATCAGATGATGGGTGTTGCGGGCAGACTCAGCGCTGTATTTCACACCCGGTTTCCCCACAATTACAACCAAGTCAATCGGGCTGCGATGTACGACTTTTTTAATCAACATTTCGCGCTTGGTTATGAAACGATCGAGGAAAGGGATTTCCTGCCGTTGAGTCAAAGTGAGTCGACGGTTTGGAATCACGTCCATCCAAAACCCTCGGGCGATCAAATTGGTGATCAGCATGAGACAAATTTGCTTGCTCTTGCTACGCAGGATTCGGATCGAAAAGTAAGCCGCCTGATACCTCAGTCAAGTGAAGCCTTGCAGTCTTATCAGGATACGATCGGTGGCGCGTGGGAAACTCTGATTGGGCGTCGTGATGACCAGGTTGGAAATGTTGCCTACCGCCAGAAGTCAGTTACCAAAAGGCCCGAGGTCGTGATTCAAGCCGGTTCGATCAGGAATACTGACCATGAAGAAGAGTTTCCTGTGCTGAAATTCGTATCACATCAGAAAACGGAAAATCCGGTTAGCGTCATCTGGGTGACGGACCAAGGGAAAATGGCCGCCTTCGAAAATGGAAAAGTGCTTGACGAAATTCTGTTGCTCGTCAAATCTGGCTACACCGTGGTCGTGCCAGACCTTTTTGGACAGGGTGAACTGGCAGCAAATGTGGTCCAAGAAAAATCGCAGCGCATGTGGTTTCAGAGAGGTGGAGACAAGGATTGGCATCGGTTCTCGGGGTACACCTATGGTTTCAATCACTGTTTGTTTGCCCAACGTGTCCATGACCTGCTCTCGTTGATTGTGCAAGCAGGAAGTGAGGGTGAGGTTTGCATGGTTGGGCGTGGACAAGTAGCGGGTCCGCTGGTTGCGGCTGCATGCAGCCAGGCAAGTAAGAAAGTAAAACGCTGCATCATCGATCCCAAAGGGTTCAAGTTCACATCCATCGATCGTCACGACGATCCCATGTTTGTACCCGGAGCGGTGAAGTACTTGGGTCTTGATGGTCTGATTTCTCTTGCAGCGCCTGTCTCCCTTGTGATCTCAGGGGATGAATACCCCATCGCACGGAAAGTTTATGCAGCCAATGGCACACCACACCGGTTGAAGCTCATCGACGATGGTATTGAGGGAAGCGATTTGCTGGCAGAATTGCAGGTTCAAGACTAGGCAGGTCGCCGGGGCATCTGTTGTTCCCGCAACGAAGCGATCCGATTGATTTTCTCTCGCTCCTGCGGCGAAGCGCTCGCCCATGCGGAAATTTCTGCCACGTTGCGGTGACAACCCACACACACTCCACCGCCGTTTAGAGTACAAACTCCAATGCAGCGAGAGACAGGAGTCGGAGGTGTTGATGAATCTTTCATTGACAGCCTTTGCAAAACGTTATGTTTTATTGTTCCAGCAGGTCAAGGCAGCGGATCATTGGGAGCGTGTGTGGGCGATTGATTGAATAAGTTGGCAAGCGGCTGATTTGTCGCTTGGCCGTCGATAGTCGGCTCGGATCTGTCGTGATAATCTGTCTTGGCGTGGTTCCTGTCGCCGCGCTCCCTTGGTTTTTTGGCCTGCTTCCCGCCTCGGTTTCCCCAGAGAAAATCAATGCTTGCTAATCGATTGATCATTTTGATGTCGGTATTCAGTTGCCTGTTCTCATCTGCTTTTGCAGCCGAGGGCTGGCCAAGTTTTCGAGGACCCAATGGCGATGGCGTGGTCGGCAAGTCATTACCCGTGGAGTGGAAGACCGACAAGAATATTGCCTGGCGAACCGAGATTCCTGGTGAGGGATGGTCATCGCCTGTGACCGCCGGTAATCGCATTTACCTGACGGCGGCAATTCCGTCTGATGAAGGTGACGAGGATCAAAAGAACCAGCAATACACATTGTCGTTGATCATCGTTGACGCCTCGTCGGGTGATAGGTTGGCCACGATTCCAATCATGGAGCAGACGGGGGAGAGGCCAGCCCGGATCCATCGCAAAAACAGTCACGCCAGTCCGACGCCCGTCATCGAGGGTGAGAGAATTTACGTGCATTTTGGATACCAAGGCACGGCGTGCTTGTCGTTGACTGGTGACGTGTTGTGGAAGAATCGCGATCTATACTTCAAACCCACTCATGGCAATGGTGGCAGTCCCGTATTGGCCGCCGGGAATTTGATCTTCACTTGTGATGGTGATGCAGAACCGAAGATTGTCGCGTTGAATGCGGCGAATGGCCAACTGGCATGGTCGACTGCTCGACCTGTGTCAGCCAAGAAAACTTTTTCATTCTGTACCCCGGCTGTGATTGAAGTAAATGGTCAGATTCAAGTCATCGCGCCTGGTAGTGATTGTGTACTTGCGCTCGACCCAGCCACAGGAGAAACGATCTGGGATGTACGATACGAGGGGTATTCGGTGGTTCCCAAACCAATTTATCACCGCGGTCTGGTCTTCATTTCAACGAGTTTTGATAACAGCAAAATGTTGGCCATACGGCCCAACGGGAAAGGGGTGGTTACCGAAACCCATGTGGCATGGCAGCTGGATAGAAATGTTCCCAAGACACCCTCAATGATCGCCCATGATGGTTTGGTTTATTCGATTAGTGATGATGGGATTGCTACATGTGTTGAGGCTGAAACAGGCGACCTGATTTACCGCAAAAGAATTGGCGGGAACTATTCTGCGTCACCTCTACTGGCTGGTAACAAACTGTACTTCACGAGTGAAGATGGAGTGACAACAGTTGTACGTGCGGGTGAAGATTTTGAAGAAGTTGGTTCAAACGCTCTTGAAGAGCGGACGCTTGCATCACTCGGCGTGATTGGTGATTCGATCCTGTTGAGAACGGTAACAGCGTTGTATCGCATTCAAGACTGATCAATGCCACTTTCGTCGGATGACTTGTTTGCCGATCGGTACTCACCTGGCGACATGCCCGATAATTTTTTGAATTGCCGATAGAAGGTGGATAGGTCGCCAAAACCACATTCGAAAGCGATGGATGTGATGGGGAGATCCGTTTGGCGAAGTCGTTGTTGAGCATGTTCGACAGCCAGACGGCGAGTGTGTGAGAGCCAGGTCTCACCAGTCAATTCATGAAACAGTTGAGTAAAGGTGCGTCGGGGAATGCCCAATTGCTGACTGGTGGAATCGATCGATGATTCTTCAAAAAACCGGTCGGGAAGATTTTTGATGTAACGGCGCAGGACAGCACGTTCATCACTGTCTGGCTGTTGTGTTGTTTGTGGTCTGGATTCGAGTTCCAGCACCAGTTGCAATAGCCGCAAGGCGTCGGCAACCATCGAGATCGAGGTGGTAGAAACAGGTTTTTGCTGGGAGTGAATCAGATGTCGCAGTAGCGATGTGACACGATTGGTGAACCCATGGCGATGGTGTTCCAGTCGGACCTTGAGCGATTGGATCAGCCCAGATTCAAAATTGAGTAATTCCTGTGCAATGCAGCACACGTAGAGGCTGGCGGCGGCCGAGGTATCATCGATAATACGATTGCGTGTGTGAGGTGGAATGATAATCACGTCATTGGCATGAAATTCGTGAATCGAATCGCCAATATGGAACTCTCCCCTGCCCTTCCATACATAGATAATTTTGACAAACTCATGCGTACGCCAATTCATGGCGAAGGTTGGGCTGTGGTGACTTTCCAAAACAAGCACACCCCATGCTGGGAGATTTTCAGGGAGCGCCTTGTCAGTGAGTTGATAATCCAAGAGTGATCTCCTTGCCTGCATTGCAAGGTCCAAGTGTGCCCGATTCGCCAAGACACTTGGCCTGATCTGAAGTACAGTCGAAATGATTAGTAATTGTTACGGAGGAAATAGCATGATTGAATTGATGGATCCCACAAAACTGTTGCAGCCTCGCCGGAAGATTATGGGCATTTCTGCCATCCTTTTGCCATATCATGCGGGAGGAGAAGTTGATTGGGAAGGCTTCGATGCTCATTTCCATCGTACGCTGGAGGCTGGCTTGATTCCCGCGGTCAACATGGATACTGGCTATGGCAATCTGATCGATGATGCTGTCCGTGAACAAGTTTTATTACGGTCCCGGCGAATCGCTGAAGGTCAATCGTTTGTGGCAGGAGTTTTTGTTGGTGATCAACCACAGGCAGGTTTTGACGGTGATTCGTATCGGATTGGAATTGAGCAGATTCAGCGACACGGTGGAACACCGATTTTTTTTCAATCCTATGGCTTGATTGAATTACCAGATGACCAATTGGTGGAAGCTTATCAGGCACTCGCCCGTGAGTGTGAGAAGTTTCTGTTCTTTGAATTGGGGAAGGTATTTGCTCCCTTTGGAAGAATTTATTCGTTGGAGGTTTATCAGCAATTGATGCTGATTTCAAATGCTGTCGGTGCAAAACACTCATCTCTTCACCGCTTTCCCGAGTGGCAACGTCTTGAGTTGCGCAATCGTGTGCGGCCCGAGTTCAAGGTATTTACAGGCAATGATCTTGCCATCGACATGGTGATGTACGGTAGTGACTATCTGCTGGGCCTCAGTACTTTTGCCCCAGACGCATTTGCTCGGCGCGACGCCATGTGGGAAACCGGGGATCCGCGATTTTACGAGTTGAATGATTTATTGCAGTACCTTGGGAGTTTTACTTTCCGGGATCCGGCGCCTGCCTATAAACATTCGGCCGCGATGTTTTTAAAAATCAGAGGTATGTTGGAAAGTGATCAGACACATCCTGAGTCACCTCATCGATCCACTTCTGATGCAAAAGTATTGGAATTGATAGCGAGTGACCTCCAACGAATGATGAAAGAGGAACATTGATGGTTTACCCGCGAGTGGCGAGCTTTAAAAAACATGACGACTTTGTGAATCATCTTGCTGGTCTGGGGATTCAGTTTCCCTGTGATGAGCAGATCGTAGCCAGTAGCAATCCTCTTGCTGATCCGTTGCTGGTGGATGGACGCAAGATTGGGAACCGATTCTGTATTCTTCCCATGGAGGGTTGGGATGGAACCACGGATGGAAAGCCCACGGATTTGACACGCAGACGGTGGCGAAATTTTGGACTGAGTGGTGCAAAGTTGATGTGGGGTGGCGAGGCAGTAGCTGTGCGGCACGATGGTCGCGCCAATCCAAATCAGCTGCTGATTTCCGAAGATAATCTTGAGGGCATTGAGTCACTCAGATTAGAGTTGGTGACCGCCCACCAAACCGCGTTCGGAACAGACGATGATTTGTTGGTGGGGTTGCAGTTGACCCATTCTGGCCGATACGCAAGACCCAATCAAAAGAGTGTCAGCGAGCCGCGAACGGTACAACGAAATCCGGTACTGGATTCGAGACTTGACCTTGATGATGATTCAGCAATTTTCTCGGATGATGAATTACAGAAACTGGTAGATGACTTCATTGATGCGGCGGTGCTGGCGGACAAGGCAGGCTTTCAATTTGTTGACATCAAGCATTGTCATGGCTACCTGGGACACGAATTATTGAGCGGTGTTGATCGGACTGGGCGGTTTGGTGGTTGTTTCGAGAATCGCACCCGTTTTCTTCGTGATATTGTCCAAGGAATCAACGCCGCCGCCCCTGATCTGGCGATTGGTGTTCGTGTCAGTGTTTTCGATTTTATGCCGTTTCAACCGGGTGCGGACCAGATTGGTATTGTGGACTCCAATGCCTTGGCCCGTTTGGCATTCGGCAGTGATGAGTCAGGTTGTATCGTTGATTTGAGTGAGCCTTCAAAATTGATGGAGCTTTTCAAAAGTCTTGGCATCAAGCTTGTTTGCACCACTGCGGGAAGCCCCTATTACAACCCACATATCCAGCGGCCGGCGTATTTCCCACCCAGTGACGGGTACAAGCCTCCTGAAGACCCACTGGTGGGTGTGGCCCGTCAGTTGCGAGCCACAGCTGAGTTGAAACAGCAGCACCCAGAGCTTATTTTTGTCGGGTCCGGGTACAGCTATCTTCAGGATTGGTTGCCGCATGTTGCCCAAGCCCTTGTTCGTGAGCATTGGGTGGATTCAGTGGGTTTGGGCCGAATGGTACTTTCCTATCCCGAGTTGCCGGCTGATGTATTGTCGGGAGACCGACTGACTCGAAAGAAAGTGTGCCGTACTTTCAGTGATTGTACGACGGCGCCACGCAATGGCATTGTCAGTGGCTGTTACCCGCTCGACCCTTTTTACAAGGTTCGAGAGGAACATGATCAACTGAAGCAGTTTAAAAAAAACACTTGATCAGCATCGCAAGTGCGATGACAGATCACGCAGGAAACGCTTGTTAATCTCATTGTGATTGCATTATCGGCAATAGTGGGTAGAGCAGGACTGCGGCGTGTGTCATCATACCGTCGGACTAGATCATTCCATTGAGCTGTGAGAGTGACGTTGTGATTCACCTGCGAAATGTGCTTTGTGCAGTTGCGTTCATTTTTGTTTGTCCTGTTTCCGGTGCTGATCGTGATGCTGCCGGTCAAGCAAAGTCGAAGGCATCCACGGGCACGCGGGATCCAATTGTCGTGACAGATCAGGCGATCCGGATCCACAAGACAGCACCAGTGTTTGACGGGCACAATGATTTGCCGTGGGCCCTTCGGAAGAGTGGAGGGGTCGTCGGTAAGATCGACTTGCGCAAGAACCAGCCAGACCTGCATACGGATATCCCACGTTTACGTAAGGGCGGTGTTGGTGCTCAGTTTTGGTCGGTGTATGTACCGGTCTCCACAGCATCGCAAAATAATGCGCTTACGGCGACACTTGAGCAGATCGCAGTGGTGCGGGAATTGACGAAACAATATGGCGATGTGTTTGAGTTGGCGCTGACAGCCAAGGATGTCAAGAGAATCAACAAGCGGGGAAGGATTGCATCCTTGATTGGTGTTGAGGGAGGCCACTCGATCGAGAATTCGATCAATGTGCTTCGCCAACTGTATCGCGAAGGAGCACGATACATGACCTTGACCCATTCCATGTCGCTCGATTGGGCAGATTCCTGCAGTGACAATCCGATATCCGGCGGTTTGTCCGCGTATGGGGAAGAGATTGTTCGTGAAATGAATCGGTTGGGAATGATCGTTGATCTTTCCCATGTTTCGCCAGCGTGCATGAGAAAGGCGTTGGCGATCACGCAGGCACCCGTGATTTTCTCGCATTCATCGGCGCGTGCTGTTGCAGATCACCCGCGAAATGTTCCGGATGATGTTCTGTTGTTGACAAAGCAGAACAGGGGTGTGGTGATGATCAACTTTTTTTCTGATTATGTGCACCCGACCGACGCGGCCCGCTCGCTGGAAAGGTCGGAGCATCGAGAAAAACTCAAGGAGCTCTATCCTGATGATGAAGAAAAGGCAAAGTCGGCACTGAGGCAATGGGAACTCAAGAATCCCAGATCCAAGCAGTGTACAGTGCACGATCTACTGGATCATATTGATCATGTGGTCAAAGTGGCTGGAATTGACCATGTCGGTTTGGGCTCTGATTACGATGGGGTTTCTGCACTTCCAATGCAGTTGGAAGATGTCAGTACTTATCCGGTGATCACTCAAGGCCTGTTGGATCGGGGCTATACGGAAGCCGACATTCGAAAAGTTCTTGGTGGGAATGTGATGCGAGTTTTCGAGCAGGTAGAGCGAGTTTCCAGCAGGTTGTCCCAGCAAAAGTCGGCTGACAGGCAGGAATAGGCCAAATTGATGCACTGTGAGCCCCACCCAAGTGGTGGTATTTCCGCTATGATTAATAGCGGTTTCGTTGCATTTTCCACGCGCTTGCGAGCGTCGGTTCTGCAGCTTTTCACAGCCGCAGGTTTGCGGTCATATCGCCAGGTCGTACGGCACGGTCACCAACCCATTGATGAATGCAGATGAGTAACACAGTAGAGTCGATGCAGGCGGAAGCAGAAGAGTTCGGACAGCGTTACAACGCAGTCCGCGAAATGATTGGTCGAGTCATCGTTGGTCATGACGATATCGTTCACGGGGTTCTGACCGCCATTTTCTGTGGTGGTCACTGTTTATTGGAAGGTGTTCCCGGGCTCGGAAAAACCATGCTTGTCCGGACACTCTCGGAAGTCATGGAATTGAATTACAGTCGCATTCAATTCACACCCGATCTGATGCCTGCTGATATTCTGGGCACCAACATGATCGTTGAGGATGAGAATGGTCGTCGTGGATTCGAATTCCAACGGGGGCCGGTCTTTACGCAGATCCTGTTGGCGGATGAGATCAACCGCGCGACCCCAAAAACACAATCTGCCATGTTGGAAACCATGCAGGAAGGAACGGTGACAGCTGGAGGGACTCGCTTTGTGTTGGATAAACCCTTCTTTGTGCTTGCAACGCAGAATCCGATCGAACAGGAGGGTACCTATCCGCTGCCTGAAGCTCAGTTGGACCGTTTTCTCTTTAAGTTGGTGGTTGGATACAGTAGTCGTGAAGATCTGAATCTGGTGGTTGAACGCACCACGCAAGGTCATCAGGCTGATCTTGAGAAAGTGATGGGTGGTGAAGAGATACAGAAATGGCAGGCGATGGTCCGAAATGTCATTCTTGCGCCCCATGTGAGAGACTATCTGGTTCGTTTGAATCTTGGGACACATCCTGACGGACCCCATTCCGTTGCTGCAACCAATAATTACGTGCGTTGGGGTGCCAGCCCGCGTGGAGCTCAGACACTTGCCTTGGCTGCCAAGGTGCGAGCTTTGCTGGAAGGCCGTTACAATGTAAGTTTTGAGGACGTGCGGCGAGTGTTTCTACCGGCAATGCGGCACAGGGTACTCTTGAACTTTGAAGCTCAAGCCGAAGGCATTGAAGCAGATCAGATCTTGCTGGACATTCTTGAAAATGTCCCCGAAAAAGGTGAGTGAGCGTTGCGTCCATAGGCGAGTGTACGCTGTGTTGGGGCAACCAACTGCACGCGCGCATGTCGAACTTCTGTTCACGCGGCCAAAGGAGTTGGCCATGGATGAATTGTGGATAGTTCGCGGCGGGTTCTATCGCCGGGTTTTATCGTCGGTTCTTGGGGTCGAGATTGGCGTTGAGCTGTTCATCTGAGACAGAGGATTTCACACCACCCTGTGGAACATCGACTTTGGCAACCCAGAGGATTGCATTGAGGACGACACGGCGATAGTTGTCATTGGCCCAATTATCATGAAAGTGTCCGCCGGTGAAGCCAAAGCCGCGACCTCCATCAGGTCGTTCAACAGTCCACATCATTGCTTCGGCTCGACCTTTGGATGCCTGTATGTGTGGATATGGGCCTTTGGGATAGACATACGGTCCATCGCGAACTTCCTTGGAGGGCACTGCTGTCAGGATGGGAACAAACTTGAGGCCCTTGATCTCTGTCGCTTTTTCGCCTGACATGTCGCCGACAAACCGCATGTTGAAATACCACTCATCTTTGGCTTGAAATGGTTTCACACCACGGCTGATCGGATGGTTGGGGAAAATCGTGAAATTCGGTTCCCAGATGGGATTGCAGGAATGCATGTGCTCATAGTGGCCACCAATCCAGCGTTTGAATTCGCTGCCAGCCTGGTCAGCGATGACCTCGACTCCAAAGTGCATGAATCCAAGTCCAATGCCTTTGGATGACCATTGATCAACAACTTTCAGTCGTTTTCCGTTATCCCCGACGACTTCATGCCGTCGGCCTCCATCCATGAAAAAAATGACAGCACTGGCACCATCAAAGATGGACTCATCTTCAGGCCAACCATTAAGAACGAATTGAATATTCAGGTTGGGTGTATCTTTCAGGCATTCGGTCATCAGTTGAACACCCGCATTGAACTCGTGCATCCTTGGCGGATGCGAAGGTTTTCCTGCGACTAACACAATCTTTGCTTCTTTTGCATCAGCGACGTTCTTTTGGAATCCAATGCACAACGAGACGGTGATGAGTAGCAGTATTCTAAATCGCAAGGCTTGTCTCTTGATCAGGGGTGCTTACAGCAAATGGAAAATGACAGTAGCAAACGGGCGCGACAGGTAGGCATTGAGTTCTGCCCGCTCGGTGATCTGCGAGACACCAGCATAAGTTGTCAGGTGTGCTGATGCCATTGTCTCTGTCGCAATTTACTTTCATTTGCAATGGGATCGCGGATTCAAACTGGTTAATTTATAGCGCTAGGCGCCTGCGAAAAGCTGGGCCAACGTCAAGCGAGTTTTGCATGCTTGCTGGCGAGTTGAGCAGTCGTTCCATGAATCTCGACGATGTCGTTCACATCGGGCGCATATCCGCCCGCCATGGCAATTGTGAGCGGCAGATTATGATCTCGACACCATTGCATGACGGTTAGATCCCGCTTAGCAAGTCCCTTTTTTGACAGGCTCAGCCGGCCGAGGCGATCGCCTTCGTAGGGGTCCGCACCCGCCAGATAGATTGCCAGGTCATAAGGTGCTTGTGTGTTGAGCTGCTGAAGTGCTTCACGGAGGGCGATGATGTACTGTTGATCGGTGGTTCCATCTTCAAGATTCACGTCGAGATCACTTGGTGACTTCCGGATGGGAAAGTTTTTGACACCATGCAGTGATAGTGTGAACGCAGTTTGATCGTTGGCAAGTATCTCTGCAGTACCATTTCCTTGATGGACATCCAGATCAATGACACAGGCGCGCTGAATCACATTCTCCTGTTGCAAGGTGCGAATGGTAACGGCGGCATCATTGAAAACGCAGTAACCCTCGCCAGCGTCGCGCATCGCGTGGTGTGTACCACCTGCCAGATTTACCGAAATGCCATCGACGAGTGCGGCGCGACTTGCAGCAAGCGTTGCGCCTGTGCTGCGGCGCGAACGTTCCACCATCTGTTCGGACCAGGGAAATCCAATTCGTCGTATTTCACTGGGACTGAGACTGCCGTTGCATACTGCATTCACATAACGCTGTGTATGACATGACAGCAGTTGTGCATTGGTAGCGGCTGGGGGCACGATCAGAGTGTCGCACAGATGGTGCTCACTTCGCACGACGTGTTGTCGGAGTCGTCGATATTTTTCCATCGGAAAGCGATGGCCAGTCGGCAGTGGCAGGTCAAAATGATCGGTGTAGTAGATTTTCATGGCCAACAGGTACGTCGCATCATCAAACTGTATCAGGCAATGGTCTTCAGGGTGAGTGTAAGAGTCCAGCAAGGTGGAGGGCGGAATGGTGAGTGGGGACACCGGCAACAGGCATCAGTGCCACTGATGCAATGCGAAGAGCCAACGGGCATTGGGGGCTGTATTTGTTGACGTTGTCACGCTGGCTGTCAGAATTGACAGGCGAATGATTCGATGACCCATCTTTGGAAGCAAGTCAACAATTCAGGGAAGTGGCACGGTAAAGTTGATTTCAATCACGTTGTTATCCTTGGTGATCTGGCCCAATACCATCACCTTTTCAGCCAGGGGTAAGTTCAGTTTGCCGCTCATGGTGAGCACGCGACCTGTACCAAGTGTCAGGATTTGGCCCTTGGCTGTGGTGCCCGGTTTGCCAATCAGCACAATTCCCTGCGTTACCCGTTGGGGGTAGTCCAGCCAAGTCACTGCCGCTTCCTGGATTTGAACCAAGGCGTTGGATTGACTGATCGCGTTTGCCAGCGCGGTCAGTGCATTTGGGTGTTTTTGGGCTGTCTCGCAGGCCTCCGCTATTCTTTCATAAGCTTCGGCCAAATGCTCAGTATTCGATTCTTGATCAGCTTGATCGAGTTTTTCAATCGCTTGAATTGCTGCAGTGACTTCAACCATCACATGTGCAGGAATTGATTGGGTCTGTTTTGATTCTGGTTCAGATTCCCTGTTTTCCAACGATGGTTTTGTCTGACTGGCGGCGATGATCGTGGTTGATGTTCCAGTATTGTCATCGATGGTTTGTGAATTTTCAGACGCGGGTAGTTCCAATGGCATCGAATCGCCGCTTTGATTCGCCACGCTCTGCTTGGCTGCTGCGTCCGGTAGCTCGGGAGGAATTCCAGTTGGTTCCTGTTTCAACGCATCGGGTGTCGTTTCTGCCACGCGTTTCGATGAAGAGTCTTTCTGTTTAGTGGGCGTGGTTTGATCAAGATCACTCGGGTCAAGATTACTCGGGTCAAGATTACTCTGATCATCGGATCTTGGAGGTGGCATGGGTGTCAGGAGTTGATCTAGCGCGGCTTGTTCGGGATCCTGAGTTTTCTTCATTGCTTCATTGAAGTCACTTGTATCAAGTTGTTGACCCTTGAAATCGCGAAATCCGCTGTCCACATCGGTTTCATCGTCCCCAAGAAATGGGAGTAGTTCCTGCATGGATCTTGCTCGACCATCGAATGGCCAAAATCCCAGATCGGGTGCACGCCCCACTGCCAGTAGAATTGCAAGGGCGATTGGCACTGAAAGCAGTCCACCCACAACCACTTGAATCATCGAACGAATTCCCGACCCACCTTTTTTTCTTCGGTTGGGACGTGGTGATACGCTCATGGGTGAAGCTTGCGTTGGC
>PKCN01000319.1 GCA_002862205.1 Planctomycetaceae bacterium
CGGCTGGATCATCCCCGAGCGGCTGGATCATCCCCGAGCGGCTGGATCATCGAGTGTCCTCGATGGCTTGTATTCCCTCGATGTGTATTCGGCCCATGGCTTGCGCGAGTGATCGTAGAGTTGGTAAGATCTAGCCTTCAACCGTCCTCCTACCAAAGCGTGATGCCACCACCCCGTTGCATCGGTGGTTCATTTACATCACGGGAGTCTTGCATTGACCCTACAGCCGAATCGTATTTATCAGGGCAATTGCATCGAAAAGCTTCGGCAATTTGAAGCAGGTTCAGTGGATCTTGTTTTCGCGGATCCACCTTTCAACATTGGTTATTCGTATGATGTTTACGATGATCAACGTACGACGACCGATTATCTGGAATTTTGTGAGGCCTGGATCCGCGAGGTTCATACAGCACTCAAACCCAATGGTACGTTTTGGCTCGCCATTGGTGATGAATATGCTGCCGAGTTGAAGGTGCTATCACAGCAGCTTGGATTTCACAGCCGCAGTTGGGTGATCTGGTATTACACGTTTGGCGTCAACTGTGTGCGTGGCTTCAGTCGTTCGCATACACATCTATTTCACTTCGTCAAAGACCCTGACGATTTTACTTTCAACGGTGAGAACCCGGCAGTTCGTGTTGCTTCTGCAAGGCAACTCGTTTACGCGGACAGCCGCGCAAGCACGAAAGGCAGGTTACCGGATAATACCTGGATCCTGCGTCCTCAGGATGCACCACTCCCTGGTTTTTCACCATCGCACGACACCTGGTTTTTCTCACGCGTCGCAGGGACTTTCAAGGAACGTGAAGGATTTCATGGTTGCCAGATGCCCGAACAGCTTCTGGGCCGCATCATTCGTGTTTCAAGCAATCCGGGTGATCTGGTGGTCGATCCTTTTGGTGGCAGTGGTACCACGTTGGCAGTGGCAAAAAAACTGGGTCGTCGCTGGAACGGATTTGAGCTTTCCAAGGAGTACGTTTCACGCATCGAGCAACGGATCGGAGGGTGCGAGGTCGGACAGGAACTGGATGGTCCAGCAGACCCGCAAAAAAGTGCACCGAAAACCTCTCGCGGCAAGAAGCGAACAAAATTCAAGAATGGCAGGCCGGTCATTTCGCTCGATGCTGAAACGGAGACTTCTGTGATCGAGGCATTTGTTGATGCTTCCGATGGCCACTCGACTGACTACCTGCTCTGTGATCCCAAATTATCCAAACGTTTTTTGTCTGCCTGTCGTGAGCATTCACTTCCGGGTGATGCACGAATGTGGAATTCATTTCTGCTGAGGATTCGAAAGTCCGGTAAGTTGCCCAAGTCAACCAATTCTGGCCGAAGGTTGTCGTATGCTGATATGGATCCGTACATTGACGCCAGTGAAGCTGCCATGCGACTGGTTGGAATCGACTACGGCATGACCCTTGATGAGATGTTGTGCAGTCCACAGGCCGCCAGCGAGTTTGATCAGTTGGCTGGCCTGTTTGCTCCGGGTTACTCATCTTTTGAATATCGGTGGGCATCGCTTGCTTTGCGAAAGCGGGCTGGAACCAGGCGTTATCGTTCGCTCGCCTCTGAGCAGCATGAACATTGGAGCCAGCAGCGTACGCCGAATCGTATTGTGATCAAGAAATGTTTGGAGGCAAAATATGACTGTCCGGGAGTCTACGCCGTTTTACACGAAGATTCAGTACTGTATGTCGGTGAGACTCGCAGCATCCGTGACCGCGTCGAAAAACTGCTGAGCACCGAAGCATGGATGAACTTTGCACCAACAGCATTGCGTGTTTGGCCACTCGAGAGTGAACAAGAACAATACGGTTTGCGGTCGTTCTTGATCAACCAGCACAAGCCATTACTGAATTCCGAGTACCTGTTGCACAGTTAGCCGGGTATCCATGATTTCTTTATCTGCCAATTATACATCTGCCAATTATATAACTGAGGAACAATGATTGAGACGCTATTGAATGGTTTGATTGCTGCAACCGTGACGCCACTTGATCGTGAAGGAGCGTGTGATTTATCGGCGATCAAGCCCATGATTGATCGCTTGATCGAATCTGGTGTGAGCGGTCTTTATGTTTGCGGCAGTACGGGTGAAGGAATGTCGTTGACCTGCCACGAACGTAAGAATGTTGTCGAGGCGAGTGTCGATGCCACGGCCGGCAGGGTGCCGGTCATTGTGCAAGTAGGCCATAACAGCATCGCCGACGCGTGTGATCTGGCAAACCACGCGGCAGGTGCAGGAGCGAATGTGGTATCGGCTACCTGTCCATCCTATTTCAAAGTGGGAGACACCGAAACTTTGTTGAAGTGCATGGGCAAGATCGCAAACGCTGCTCCGCAGCTGCCCTTCTACTATTATCATATTCCGGCGCTGACTGGTTCCCAGATAGATGTCGTTGATTTTCTCGAGCGCGGTGGCAGGAGTATTGCAAACCTCGCGGGGCTGAAATACACCAATACCCTGATCCATGAGTTTCAGGCTTGCCAGAATACACAATCGCGAAATTTTGATGTGGTCTGGGGTTGTGATGAGATGTTGCTGGCGGCATTTGCCAGTGGAGCCACCGCTGCCATTGGAAGTACCTACAACATCGCGGCACCTTTGTACTGCCAGATCATCGAAGCGATTGAAGCTGGAGACTGGAAGACAGCACGTCAGTTGCAATACCACTCGGTGGAAATGGTGAATGTGATGAAGTCTTATGCCTTTCATGGGGCACTCAAGGCAATCATGTCAATGCTGGGAATGCCAGTGGGAAGCTGCCGACTGCCGTTGAATGAACTCTCGAAGGAAGAAACGGAGAGTTTAAAAAGTGGACTCGAGCAGATTGGATTCTTTGAGTGGTGCGGTCATGAATCCCAGATAGGGAGTTAGACGATGCGTGGACTGGTTTATTTTTGTGCAATGTTATTGGGCTGCCTGCTGGCAACGGATACCTGTCTTCATGCTCAGGAAACTGAGAACAGTCTGTTGACATGGAGTGACGAGATACCGCCATTGCCGGATTCGATTGGCTTGGCAGGGCCGTTTGTTGGTGTGCATGGCGATGCCCTGATTGTCGCTGGCGGAGCCAACTTTCCGAGGCCGGTCTGGGATAATGAAAAAGTCTGGCACGACGAAATCCACATTCTCCGTAAGAAAGATGGAGAGTACTCGTGGAAGCAGTCTGGTCGTCTGCCTCGACCACTGGCTTATGGTGCCGCCGTTTCTACCAAGGCAGGCGTGCTATGCATCGGAGGCAACGACAACAGTAGCACATTCAGTGAGGTCTTCTTGTTGCAAGCGGATGAAGAGACTGGCGAAGTCAATATCGTTGACTACCCTGCTCTTCCAGACCCGTGTGCTTTCGGTGCTGCAGCTTTGATGGGAAATGCTGAAGATGGAGTGGTGTTCCTTGCCGGTGGGCAATCAGGTTCGTCGCTCGATACTGCAACGAATCAGATGTGGTCTCTGGATCTTTCCAAACGCGACGATACGGCAGCTTTTGTCTGGAAAAAAGAACCTGATCTGCCCGGGCCGACTCGAGCGCTCAATTTGACGCTCGCTCAGCATGATGGTTATGAAGATTCGCTTTATGTCATCAGTGGGCGGCGACAGAATGGAGAAGAAGTTGAATTTCTTACTGATGTGTGGCAGTACAAACCGAGTTCCAAAAGCTGGCGTCCCAGAGCAGAGGTGCCCAGATGCGTGATGGCCGGCACTGGCATCGGTTGGGGGCAAAGTCATCTGTTGGTTCTTGGAGGTGCGGATGGATCATTGTTTTTCAAGTCGGATGAGTTACGTGACAATCATCCCGGGTTTCCCAAAGAGGCCTGGGCTTACCACACGATTACCGATACGTGGGTTTCTGCCGGAAAAACACCTCAGAATCAGGTCACCACCATTGCTGTTCAATGGGACAATGCGATCGTTATTCCCAGCGGTGAAATCAGACCACGTGTGCGGACCCCGAATGTCTGGAAGGTGACCGTGAACCCAAAAGCGGATCAGTTCGGGGTCGTCAATAATGTGGTATTGATCGGGTATCTGCTGGGAATGGTGGCAATTGGTTTTTACTTTGCACGCCGGACAAAGAATACGGATGATTTTTTTCGAGGGGGAAAAAATGTTGCCTGGTGGGCTGCAGGATGCAGCATCTTTGCGACCATGCTCAGTTCTCTCACTTATACCGGTGTGCCGTCGAAATCGTACGCTCAGGACTGGGTGTATGCGGTCGGCAACTTCATGATCCCGTTGGTCGCCGTGATCGCGGTTTACGTTGCTTTGCCTTTTTATCGCGGCATTGATGCGACCAGTGCTTACGAATATCTGGAGAAGCGTTTCAATCGCGGTACACGATTATTCGGCAGTGCCAGCTTCACACTCTTTCATATCTTTCGGATGGCGGTGGTCATGTCGTTGACAGGAATGGCATTGGCGGTCGCCACTCCTTTGACACCCGCGCAGTCCGTTTTGGTCATGGGTTTCATGAGCATCCTGTACTGCACGATGGGCGGCATTGAGGCCGTGATTTGGACGGACACCGTGCAGACGGTCATCTTATTGGGCGGAGCCTTGATCGCTTTGATTTTGCTGTTTTCAGGCATTGATGGCGGATGGCAGGGTTTTCTGGATCATTCTCAGGCGTCTGATAAATTCAAAATCACCAACCTGAATCTGGATGCCACCAGCGCTCAGATTGCACTGTGGGTCATTGTGGTTGGTGGCATCGCGCAGAATGTTTCTTCCTACACAGCCGACCAGGCGGTGGTACAGCGGTACATGACAACGGAAACGCGTCGTCTGGCGGCAAGGTCGATCTGGTTGAATTCAGGTTTGGCAATTGTGGCGACCTTTCTGTTCTTTGGACTCGGAACCGCTCTGCATGCTTACTATCACTCGAACCCCGAAAAGCTTGACCCGAATATCACAACCGATCAGATCTTCGCACTATTCATTGCACATGAAATGCCAATTGGTTTCGCGGGTCTGATTGTTGCTGGAATTTTTGCGGCAGCCCAATCGACGGTTTCGACCAGCATGAATTCCACGGCGACAACACTGGTGACTGATTTTATGAAACCACTCAATATTTGTCGTACCGATCGTGGATATTTGCGAGCAGCTCGGATCTTGACGCTGTTGATTGGTGTGTTGGGAACACTGATTGGTCTGCTATTCGTAAACCCGGATATCAAGTCACTCTTTGATGAATTTCTGAAGATCATTGGCCTGTTCATGGGAGTACTGGGCGGACTCTTTGTGCTGGGAGCCATGACGAAACGTGCCAACGGCACGGGAGCCTTGGCGGGCGCAGTCGTGGGTGCCATGACGATGTATCTGGTTTGGAAAGAGACGTCGATTAACGGTTATCTTTACACGGCAGTTGGGATCAGTGTCTGTTTTGTCGTTGGCTATTTGGTCAGTCTGCTGCGACCAGCTTTGAGCGACGACGAGTTGGCAGGCTTGACTGTGTACACGATGGCGGGAAATGCTGAACCCGATGTTGCGAGCCGATCATCAGCATGACTTGGTTGACTCCCGAAGAACTGGTTGCGACATATCGCAATGGTTTGTTGGAAGATACCATGCCGTTTTGGCTGGATCATTGTGTGGACCATCAGCATGGTGGTTTCACCATGGCGCTGGATCGCACAGGTCAGGTCGTGGATACGGACAAAGGCGTATGGCAGCAAGGTCGTTTTACCTGGCTTCTGGGTGAACTCTATAACAACCTGGAGGCCCGTGATGAGTGGCTGACTCTGGCCCGTCATGGGGCTGATTTTCTGCTGCAGCATTGCTTTGATGCCAGCGATGGACGTATGTGGTTTCATGTCACTCAGGATGGCAAACCCATTCGCAAACGTCGATATGCTTTTGGTGAAAGTTTTGCCGCCATCGCGTTTGCTGAACTCGCCAAGGCTACCGGCGAACCAGCTTACGCTGAGCATGCGGTCAAGACGTTTCATCAATTTGTCCAGCACAACCTCGATCCTGTCGACACACCCCCCAAATTTACTGATCACCGGCAGACACGCTCCATTGGATTTCCGATGATTGCGATTGCTACCGCTCAGGAGTTGCGGGAATCCATCGACTTTGCTGACGCCAACCAGTGGATTGACAGGAGCATTGAGACGATTCAGCGGTTTCATCTCAAGCCTGAACTGAATTGTGTCATGGAAACGGTCGGTCAGCAGGGCGAAGTGATCGACCACTTCGATGGACGGACACTCAACCCCGGGCATGCGATAGAAGGAGCCTGGTTTTTGATGCGCGAAGGAGCACATCGAAACGACTCCACGCTGATTGAGATGGGGTGCCAAATGCTGGATTGGATGTGGCAGCGCGGTTGGGACTCAGACTATGGTGGAATTCTTTATTTCACGGATTTGCATGGCCACGCGGTTCAGGAGTATTGGCACGATATGAAGTTCTGGTGGCCACAATGCGAGGCCATCATTGCCACGCTGCTGGCATTCCGGCTGACAGGAAGGCAAAAATATGCCGATTGGCACCAACAAATCCATCAATGGGCCTATCAGCATTTCCCCGATTCGGAGCATGGTGAGTGGTTTGGCTATCTGGACCGGACCGGCCGGGTCACCTCGACCTTGAAGGGAAACTTGTGGAAAGGACCCTTCCACCTACCGAGGATGCAACACATTTGCACTACAATTTTATCTCTGTGATCACCTTCAAGGGTGTTTTTCCAAGTCGTAAATACCGATAAGATCGATGGCAATTTGCCAAAAACGGAGCTGAGCAGGCCCAATTTTTGACGCTTCCCGTCTACAATTCGGGTACCGCAAATGGATTTCCCCTTCCACCCCTCTGTCTCTAACCTACCCATTCGAGGACATAAATGACGCAAAACGATTCCAACCGTCGAACGTTTCTGAAGACTTCAACGGCGGCAGCAACCGGTGCTGCGTTGACCAGCACCATCGCCAAGACCGCTCACGCGGCCGGTAGTGATACAATTCGCTTTGTGCTGATTGGTTGTGGTGGTCGTGGCGGTGGTGCTGCCGCTCAGATCATGAATACCAAAGGAAATGTCAAGCTGGTCGCAGTAGCCGATCCATTTGAGGAGAATGCCAAGAGCAAATTGGCGAGGTGGAGTAAAGGAGATACCAAGGACAAAGTTGACGTTCCTGAAGAGCGTATCTTTGGCGGGTTGGACGGATACAAAAAAGCAATCGATACCGATTGTGATTTGGTCATCATTGCGACCCCTCCAGGCTACAAGCCGCAACAGTTTGAGTATGCGGTCAGCAAAGGTCGCCACGTATTCATGGAAAAGCCTGTCGCAGCGGATGCTGTTGGAGTACGTCGTGTCTTGGACGCAGTCGAAGAATCCAAGAAGAAAAAATTGATGGTGGGCATTGGATTGCAACGCCGACACGAGCCACGTTACATGGAGACGATTGATCGTATTCATGATGGCGCTATCGGTGATATCATTGCTCAGCGGGTGTACTGGAATGGTGGTGGAATCTGGTATCGCAACCGGAAGGCCGACATGAGCGAGATGCAGTTCCAAACCAATAATTGGTACCACTTCAACTGGCTGTCTGGTGACCAGATCTGCGAACAGCACATCCACAATCTGGATGTCGGTTGCTGGGTCAAAGGCGAGTACCCCGTCGAGTGCAATGGCATGGGTGGTCGCGGGATGCGAATGGACGGTGATGCGTCGAAATCCCAGATTTTCGATCATACCTTCTGTGAGTACACTTTCTCCGATGGAACCAAGATGTTCAGTCAGGGCCGGCATTTGCGTGGCGCTTGGAACAAGGTTGGAGAAGCAGTTCATGGTACCAAAGGTACTGCTGACCCCTCCGGTTCGATTGCCGGTGAATCCAATTGGAAATTCTCCGGGAAAAGCCCAAATGGTCACCAGCAAGAGCAACATGATCTCATAGAAGCGCTGATGCGAGGCGAGATCTACAACGAGGGTGAGTATGGTGCCAAGTCGACCTTCACCGCCATTCTTGGCCGTGAAGCCTGCTACAGCGGTAAGGTTCTGAAGTGGGACGACCTGTTGGCACGTGGTCGCGAATTGGCACCAGGGATCGATAACTACACGATCGATACACCACCACCAACGCTTCCCGATGAAAACGGTTTGTATCCCGTGCCTGTACCAGGCAAATACGATCCATTCGCTTCCTGATTCAAGAATTCAGAAGCCTGGAGAAATCAACGTCTCTGGATTGGCTCATGTCCGATCCAGAGGCGTTTTTTATTGACTGCGCTTGATTTGGCGAGGTGGGTCTTTGCGAGGAAAGTGCAAACGCAGATGCGGCACCGCTTCGTCATCCGCTTCGTCATCGCTGGCTGCCGGAGCACTGCTGGCTGCCGGAGCACTGCTGGCTGCCGGAGCAATGCTGGGTGATGTTTCGACGGAAACGGGGACCCTCACATTCATGTCATCTGAAGTAACCGGTGTGGATGTGTCATCCATCCCGAGGTGATCTGGTTTCACGGGCCGGTTTTCGCGCGGCTTGAAGAAGCGACCGGCGGGACCGGCCAGTAAAGCTGGCAGCAGAATCAGGTCACCCGCTAAGGCAGCTACGAGCATCACCAGCATCAATGTGCCAAATCGTTGGGTAGGTGTGAAGGTCGACAAAGCAAACACAAACAGCCCCAGACCACCGACGATGGTGGTCTGCGTCATGGCAGGACCAACACGACGATAAGACTGAATTACCGCTTCAACGCGGGTCATGCCTTCATCCAGATGCGCACGGAACCACGACAGGAAGTGAATCGTGTCGTCCACTGCCACTCCCATGGCAACAGAGGCTGTCATCATGGTTCCGATGTCAATTTCGATATTCAAATGACACATCACCCCAAACACAACCAAGACAGGAAAGACATTGGGGATCATCGACACAAGACCAGCTGCCACACCATTTGCGAGGTTGCCCGGTTTCATCCATCCCAGCGGCATGCGACCTGGATTGAGAAGCCAGACCATGACCAGCGCGATCAGGACAAATGCCATCGCAATTGAATGCGTCAAGCTGGTCAACAGCGTTCGCTGCGCTTTGTAGACCACGGGAACAACACCCGTGTAAATCACTTGGATTGGTCCACTGCCATCAACATCAGGTACCCGATCAGCGGTAAGTTGCGGCGATACTTTTTTATCGCGAATGATGGTTGCGTCAATCAGATTGGGCGAAGAATTGAAGTCATCGATTGTGAAGACATCACTCCCCAGCCAGACAATGGCATCGAACCTCTCCAGTGACTCCTGCCACTTGGGATTGGAGGTCATTGCCTCGGCCTTTTCCGGCGACACGTCAATCCATCGTGGGGATTCAATCCGCTCACCACTGAGTAACTCAGCAAGTGTGGCAGCGTAGGTTGCTTTTTGGTTAATCTCACCATCAGGTAAAATCAAATCAGCGGACTCGAGTGTCTTGGGGCTTTCGCGGCTCACCACCAGAACTTGTGACTTTGTATCAAGCTTCGTCGGGTTGCCATTGTCATCCGTGGTCAGCGAGCCAAGGATTTTGTCACGTGTGTCATAGGCCCGTAAAACTGGTTCAACAGATTCCCTGAGAGTGGAGATGAATCGACCATAGTCAACATCGGAGAGTGCGGCGACCCGAAGGCTGATTCTCCACAATTCGTTATCGAGGGCCCCTGCCGATTTTTCCAGTCGCAGGTAGTCGTTTTCTTGTAGATCCTCGCGACCTGCCAGAATCTCACGATTGAACTTTGCCCTGATCGGACTGTAACTGTTGCTTGGTTCGGGTAGCGGTGGCAGAACCGTGTCAGCGCTCATGACCTGCCCGACGACACCACGACCAGGCTCACCAAGGATTCGATTGACAACGGTCCGAATCCGCGAAATGGCTTCGACCCGCTCCAGCATGGTGAGCGCTTGGATGGAGGGTTTATCATCGGCTGATGCCATACCGTCGCTGATGTTTTCATCTGCATCCGCCAGATATTCTGCTTGCATTTCCGGTGGGACGCGAACAATCAACTCCATGGGAACCAATTTCCCGAAGTTGTCTTCGAGCCAGCCATAGTCATGAATGATCCGCGAATCGGGATCAAACAACTTCAGTAACTGGACTGAGGTTTTGATATTCAGAAGTCCGAGTGAGCAGACTGCCAGCATCAATAAACAGGTACTGCTGACAATCGCATGGTGTCCTGTAATCCAGCGGCCCACCGCAGCCCACCAATCTGACAAGCGACTCTCGGGTGCCGGTTGTTGCGTGGTTGAATCGATTTCGGATTCAGAGAACTTGGGAGCAAAAACCTGTAGGGCGGCAGGCAGATAGGAGAACAGGATAGCGAGCGTCATCAGAACGCCAATGGCTGAATAGAAGCCAAAATTGCTGATTGGAGCCAGATTGCTGGTGAACAGCGAGGCGAGACCAATTGCGGTCGTCAAAGAAGCCAGCGAGCAAGGCAGAATGGCGTGTCGCAAAGCACGTCCGGGCGCTCCTGCCTTTCCGCGAATCCGTACCTCGTCGCGGTAGTAGTTGACAACGTGTATCGCTCCCGAGATCCCAAGTACATAAACCAGCGATGGCATGCTCAGTAGAATCGCATCGACTTTACCTGACGTCCACCAGACCATTGCCATGCTAAGCATGGCTGAGCAACCGCCAACGACGAATACCATCACGGTGATCTTGATACTGCCAAAACAGATATAAGACAGAATGATCCCCAGCACAATGCTGTAGCCAACCAATCGAGCCAGCGTGACGGTTCCCTCTTCGTCAATGGCAGTATTGTCGACAGGGGGACCACCGATGCGAAGCGGCGGTAAGCCATCCACCGATTCGGCGGGCCGACGATTGAACGGGGGTGGCGCCATGGACGGCGGAGCAGCCGGTTGAACACCGGACTCGGCGGCCAAAGTCAATAGGCGTCCTCGAGGCTGCCCCATGATTCCCCGGCCCAATGCATAGGCGAGATTGTCTTTTGCCAGGTCAGTCAGAGTAATGAGGACGCACGTCAATCTTGGTGGTGGTTCCACTTCCATCGCGTCGTAGACCGCATACCACACGTTGGTGCGATCATTCAGGAATGCTTGTTTGAGCTGATCAAGCGAGGAATCATATTCATCCGCCAGAATTTCTGTGAGGTGGAAATCGACTTGTGCGTCAAAGTCCTCGGGCAACTGGTCACGGCTGCTCTCCGGCAGTGCATCACGGAACGCTGCGGCAGTCCATTCGAAGTCGTCCGTGATTGCAGGGGCAAACAGGCTTCCCGTCAATCGCTCCATCGCGCGGCGACGGGCCACCGTAGATCGGCGATCTTCATCAGTCAGATCGACCGGCCAAAGTGGACCACCTTCGCGGGCCAGCTCATCCAGAATCGAATCGCCGGTTTGAACCGAGTGAAACAGATTCGCACAGATCATCGAAGGATCTGCGTAAAACGGATTCTGAAATTGTGATTTGCCGGGCGGGTCACCAAAGCCGGTTATGAAGGTGCTTTGCAGCTCATAAGTGCCAAGGGATTTCTTGACCTGACGAATCAGAGCAGCCGGCCCGTTGTTGGGTTCGTCCCATCGATACAGGTGACCCTTGGGCGTGATGTAGTACCATTGCCCGGAGGGCGTGC
Source organism: Planctomycetaceae bacterium (assembly GCA_002862205.1). GTDB lineage: Bacteria > Planctomycetota > Planctomycetia > Pirellulales > Pirellulaceae > Rubripirellula. The sequence continues at coordinate 11,591 of PKCN01000319.1, forward strand.
TCAGCCACTTTTCCTGCTGACCGCCCCAATCATAAAAGTCGCTGCCAGCCAGCAGCAACTGGAGTTCGTTACCTACCGACTTTGCTCGCTGGTAACTTTCTGCGAGTTCCAAAGTTAAATCAGCAGATGGATCAAACGTCTCACTTTCGTGCAGCAGTTTCTGCTCAAGCAAACTCAGACGCTGGTCACCACTAACGCAACCTGGCCATGTTGCCAACACAAAACTCTCACCCGCGAAGTGATCAGCAAACCACTCCAGTTCAGCTGTCTCAGGAAAGTCGCTGGGCAGCCAGTCTTTGACATCGTTCTCTTTTTGATTCAGGCTCAGCCTGGCTGCTCGAAAACCCGATGGCAGGAAAAAGAAAAAAGCAACGAGAATTAGCAGCGCATAACTGATCCCCAATGGGCTACGTCGCTCAAGCAATGGACGTTGATTCATAGAGGAGTGCTAAGTTACATGAGCCGACGGACAAGGCTCGGTTTCGATGCGGACTACTGTTGGTGGGTAAGTTACCGCTGATGACGCGAGTGGTCTACTTCAAACGGGCTCAATGCCTCACCCAACAGCCGTCGATTTGTCGGATATTCGGGTCGCGTCCAGTTTACAGGCATGTCAGAGTTGTTCGCAACGGAAAAACAGGTGTGGGATCCAGCGGCAAGGCCAACTTAGCCGCTATATCTTGCCTGAATTGGCAGCATGCTGTCCCGAAATACTCACATCGACTGCTCGACATCGCCTCGTCGAGTGGTGCGATCGCTTGTCTGGGCCCTGATGTCGTTCCCATCACGATTCGTTTCCGAACCATCATTTCGAGTTCAAATCCATCTTTTGAAAGCATTGCGCATGCGTGTGTGGCAACATTGATTCGCTCGTATCGAAATCAGCGTGCTGATGTGGTGCGAGCACGATAAAAGCGATTTCCGAGTATTTGTTCCAACAGAAAGATTGCCAAGGCAAAAAGGATGGCCGGTGAGTGTAAGGAGACTCGCTGAGTTGCTTTGTTTTCAGCAAACTCGATGCCCTCCCGGTCGGCCACCAGATCATATCGTTCCGGCCCGAAAATTTGATCGAGCTGGTCTGCTCCGATTCGATTCAGGGAGATCGAGCTGCCGGGCAAATTGGTTGAAAAACCTGCGCCCGGGTTCAGGCCTCGAATCCAATAGATTCCCGATCGTGGGGTATCCGTGAAGGTGACACGTTCATTGGATGGTGTGACATTGAACGGAATGGGTGGTTGATTTGATGGTGGAAAAATCTGAATCTTCTGTGTCAGACTTGCGTTCTCGATTGTCGTGTTGGAATTTTTATTCTGCTTGGTTTGCACTGCCGCGATTACTTTGGGTTGACCGACAAGCAGCATCGATTGATCGCTTCCACGCTGTGTCAGGTATTCGATGCTTTGTCGCGTCAGTAACCAGGCTGGCCAGGGGTCCGTACCGAACAGGGTATTCCAGTTTCGTGTTGCACTCGAAAGGCCGGGAATCGGTGTGCTGAGCACCAGGATACGGCCTGAACTGCTTCCGGAATCGGTGGGCACGATTCTTGAGGTCAGGGCCGCGTGTTCGGTGCCTGCATATCGGATCAGAATGGTATCTTTTTCTGTCGTTTTGAGTTGCCAATACTGCTGAACACGAAAATCGCTCCAAGGAGTGTTATCAGCGAGTATCGAAGTGATCGGGTTCCCTTTTGTTGTCATTTGGAAAAAGGTGCCGGGTTCGGGTATTCTCCAACGTCGCACGAGAGAAGGTGTAAAGCTTGACTTGATATTCGATCCACTGACTGCTGGTCCGAGCGTCACAAAGACACCACCGCCGGTCGTCAAATACGCTGCAATACTTGTATCTTCGAGAACGGCATTGTCAGGGTTGATCAGCAGGATGGATTCGAAATCGCTCAATCGTACGGCGGGCAGATCGGCAAACCCGATACGTTCAACCTGGAACTCTGCATTTTCCTCATCTGACAAGCCAGCAGATGCAGTCATGATTTGACTGATGATCCGGGATTCATCCGAGTCATCACAAACAAGCAGCACCTTGGATGGTGGCAGGACCTGGAGGGTGAAATAGCGGCGGTCGTCGATGGAGATTCCATCCTCGCCGATGAGTGTGATTTGTCCATGATGTGTACCGATATCGAGCGCAGGAATCGTTAATAGCAGTTCACTCGATCCACCCTTGCTGACTTGGACGCTGGTTCGATCGACACTTTCGAGTTCTGGCAGCACAACGTTTCCATTGCGAATCACTGGGAGAGCTGCATCGGTTTTAAAAAGTTGAAGATCCGCGGTGACGGAATCGGTTTCAAGATCACTGAACGATTCGAAATTCAGTGTTGTCGAGACTGAAATTGGCGAACCACGAGGTGGCGTTTGATCCGAGAGTTTTGGAATGGATAGAGAGCGGTTGAACCCTTCAAAATCTCCCGTGTCAAAAATGGTCAAGGCAATGGTGGGGGCGGATTCCAGCAAGGTCAGCATGCTGCTGTCATCGAGTGCATCGTTCCATGTTGACTCAGTCAAGTCACTCAATAGCAGGATTTGGCGATTGGGTAATTCACTTTCTCGCACCAGACGGGCTGCTGCGTCCAATCGTGATGCGACGGACTGGGTTGTTTCCAGTGGTTGCAACTGTTCAATTTTCGAGATCGCATTGGCGGTGTCCATGGAGAAGGAGGCAAGCTGTGAGGAGCGGTCGAGAATGGCGACGCGACTGGTGCGCGGTAATCGAGTTACCATCCAGGTTGCGACATCTTTCATCCGCATGATGCGATTGTCGTCGGGCGTTTTCCAGGACGACGTGGGTGAGTTGTCCACAATGATCGCAATGGCAACCGGTTCGATCGTGTCGATCGATGGAGCCGGGCCGGAGGCATAGGTATAGCCTCCCCAAGCCAACGCGATTAACAGCAGCAGGGCCGCAGCGGTTCCAAGCCCGTAGGTGGTTGTTTTGGCCTGCCCACGGGAAAGAGCAACGGTCGCCAGCAACAGTAAAATCAGACCCAGAAACGTACAAATCCCAATCGTCAGCCATGTGATTGACAGCGACTGATGAATCGCGGGTCGGGCGAGAGCAAGCGCGAGCATTGCCACGGCAAGAATGCGTAGTGCCAGTAACCACCAGCGACGAACCCGTAACCGACTGCGATTGGATTCCATCCGCTTGGTCAGAAAGCGAATGGAGGGGAAGACCACTTTTCGGGGCTCGCGCCGGGCGATCAGATGCAGCACGATCGGGACGCTAATCGCCACCAGACCGAACAGTAGGGTTGCATTCAGAAACGTCACGGTGCGTCGCAGTTCCAAGCGGTAGGGAGGATTTGAAGTTGACTGTTCGGGGTATTGTTTCAATGCGGGTCGTCAGGAACACATCATTGATCAATCAGTCTTTGATAACATCGGATGGAATTCCGCGGTCGCTGATGGCCCGCTAAAAACGACTCTGCCGTTGTATCAGGTACTCGGTGAGCGCTTTGTCGAACGGCATGCTGGTGTCCAGAGGAACATAGTCGACTCGCAACTTGTTGAGGCCTTCACGATAGGCATCCCGGAAGGCTTCCACTTGTTGCAGGTAGTCTTCCCGGAAACCTGTGGCATCCACAGAGACCGTTTCGCCACTTTCTGAGTCTTCAAACTGCACAGGTCCATCGTAAGGAAACTTGACCTCAGCCTCATCCATGACGTGGAATACAATGACATCATGTCCGCCGTGCCTTAGCCTTGCCAACGCGGAGATGATTTCTTCCGGAGCGCCTTCATCGTCATTGGTTGGCAAAAGGTCTGAGAAGAGAACCACCAGCGAATGTTGTTTCAGCATCGCCGCCAATTGAATGATGCAGGCAGGCAGATCGGTTTTGCCATTAGGCTCCAGTTTGGACAATTGTCCCATGACTTCACCGATGTGACCGCGCCGACTGCGGGCTGGCAGACGAGCCTGCATTTTTTCGTCAAACGTGATCAAGCCCACCGGATCCTGTTGCATGGTCATCAGGTAGGTGAGTGATGCTGCCAGGCATGTACAGTATTCAAACTTGTTCATGGTCTGTTCTTCGGTGAATCCCATCGACTTGGACAGGTCGATCACCAAATAGGCAGTCAGGTTGGTTTCTGCCTCGAAACGTTTGACAAAGTATTTGTCTGATTTTGCGTAGACCAGCCAGTCGATCAGCTTCGGGTCATCACCGCGGTTGTATCGGCGATGCTCACTGAACTGAACCGAGAATCCGTGGAATGGGCTGGAATGCAGGCCCTGTAAAAATCCCTTCACCACCATCCGTGCGCGCAGATCCAGACGCTTGATCTGTTGCAGCGATTCGGGTGAAAGCAGTGCTGTCATGCAGGGGTGGGTCCAGACAATCGTTTTTAGTTTGCCGGCTTGAGCTTTTCAGGCTCAGGCGGTTGAATGTCTTCTAGCAAACGCATCACGATGGCGTCCGTGTCCATCCCTTCGGCTTGAGCCTGGAAATTGGTTGCCACCCGGTGACGCAATACTGGTAAAGCAATTCGTTTGATGTCATCGGGATCAATGCTGAAACGTCCATTCATTGCTGCGATCGCTTTGGCGCCCGCAATCAGGTTTTGCCCCGCTCGTGGGCCCGCACCCCAATCAACCAGTTCCTGAATGTATTCAGGAGCGGTCGGATCTTTGGGACGCGTGGCCCGCACCAGTTTCGAGGCATAGCTGATGACGTAGGGATTGACGGCGATGCTGGAAACCAGTTTCTGTATATTCAGGATCGCCCGTGAGGAAAGCACCTTGTTGACTTTCACTGATTCACCGCGTGTGGTCGCGGTCAGAATCTGCTCTTCCTCTTCAGCCGATGGATACCCCACTTTGATATTGAACATGAACCGGTCGAGCTGTGCTTCTGGGAGGGGATAGGTTCCTTCCTGCTCGATTGGATTCTGGGTTGCGATTGTGAAGAAGGGTGCGGGAAGTTTGTAGGTATCACGACCAACCGTGACTTGGCGTTCCTGCATGGCCTCCAACAGCGCGGCTTGGGTTTTTGGTGGTGTTCGATTGATTTCGTCAGCAAGCAGAATATTGGTAAAAATCGGGCCTTCGACGAATCGAAAACTTCGCTTGCCCTGTTCATTTTCTTCCAAAACTTGCGTTCCAGTGATATCCGAAGGCATCAGGTCTGGGGTAAACTGGACGCGTTTGAAGGAAACGTCGAGGATATCGGCCAGAGTGCTGACCATCAGCGTCTTGGCCAATCCCGGGACGCCTTCAAGCAGGCAGTGGCCGCGCGTGAAGATGGCAGCTAGCAGTTGCTCGATGGTATCATTCTGGCCAACAATGACCTTTGCGAGTTCCGATCGCATGGTCTTTTGGTGATCCGAGAATTCACGTAACACATCACCAAGATTCCGCGAAGCCGATTGCCCCGCTGAAGTCGCTTTTGGTGAAGGTTGATTTGGTGGAGGGGGTGGAGGAGAACCGCTCATGATGGAAAAGAAACAATCCTTTGCGGAAACACGACCAATGCTCTTCAGGGTTGCACGAAGGCCGCTGGGGGGTGCTAGGGCAGACATCTGCTTTGCTGGCTGCTACCGCTATCTTAGACCGCTGGGACAGATTGCGGGAAAGGGGGGCCAGTTCTGGATTGTTCTGATTTGCTTGGGAATGGTGCTGCTGCCACGCCAGCAAGCCCAGGCGGATATCGACACCAAGGCCGTTCAACGCTCCATTAGCCGCGGAATTGCCTATCTTCGCAAATCACAAAACGAGCGAGGTGGCTGGGAGGAATATGGGGGCCAATCGTGTGGCCTCTCCGCCCTGTGTACCCTCGCCCTATTGAATGCATCGGTGTCCCGAGAAGACCCTGATATTGTGCGGGCAATACGGTATCTACGCTCATTTGAACCCAAAGCAACCTACTCAGTTGCACTGCAAACGCTGGTCTTTTGCCAGTTGGGCTCCGCCGGGGATCTGCCCAGAATCCGGAAAAACGTTGAACGTCTTGTCAAAGGACAGAAGGTTGCTGGTGTCGAAGACCGGATTGGGAGTTGGGATTACGGAAGTCAGCGGGGTGCCGGTGATCCATCCAATTCCCAATTTGCCTTGCTGGCACTCGGTGCCGCTCAAGATCGCGGGATAAAAATAGATCCCAGGGTGTTTCAGCGAGCCCATCGCTACTGGGTCGATCGTCAGCAAGCCAACGGTGGGTGGGCGTATGGCAGGGGCAGGCGGACTTCGGGAAGCATGACCTGTGCTGGAATCGCTTCCGTTATCATCTCTGGTAGTCGACTGGATTCTGATGCGGCCGGCAATCAAATCCAGTGTTGTGGGGGAAGCACGACGGACGAGCTGGCGATTGAGAATGGAGTCCAATGGCTCGGAAGGAATTTCAATCTGGAAGTCAATCCAGGCGGGGATTCATTGACCAAGTTTTACTACTTGTACGCCCTGGAGCGTGTAGGTCGATTGTCTGGCCGCAGATTCATGGGTGAACATGACTGGTATCGAGAGGGTGCTGATCACCTGGTGGGTATCCAGGATGAATTTCAGGGGTTCTGGTCAAACAAGGGCGCCATGGAAAGTAATAATGTTGCCACTTCCTTTGCATTGTTGTTCCTCAGCAAAGGAAAACGACAAGTGGTTGCGGGGCGACTCAAATATGGAAGTCCCGATGCAGTAGCACGGTGGAACCAGCACGCTGATGGATTACGCCAACTGGTGCGGCACGTTGAGAGGGATTGGGGGCGGGATCTTACTTGGCAGACCATTGATGCCAACACGGCAAGTTTGGAAGACCTGCTGCAAGCCCCTGTCCTGGTAATGAGTGGAACCGAGGCGTTCCAGATGCCAGCTGAACTTTCGAAACGACTCAAGGAGTATGTTGATCAGGGTGGCTGTATCCTCTTTGAAGCCGAGGGTGGGGATGGATGCGGGGACGCGAGTGGCTTTGAAGGCAGCGTGAACCAGTTATGTCAAAACTGGTTTGAGGGAGCGGGTTTGGAACGATTGCCTCCAGGCCATCCCATCTGGTCAGCTCAGCATGCGGTCGATCCGACATCGATTGGTCCCGAATTTTGGGTTTACGGCGTCCAAGCGTGTTGTCGCACTGCTGTTTTTTATGTGCCCCAAAGTTTGTCCTGTCGGTGGGAATACGGCGATCTTCTTTTTCATCGGGACCGTGGCGATAAACAATTACGACAACAGGTACAGGCCGGGATTCAAATTGGGGAAAACCTGATTGCCTATGCCACCGGCCGTGAATTGAAAGACAAGCTCGAACAGCGAACTATTTTGCAGGCAGGGCAGGAAGTTGATACAGCCCGCGATGTCATTCAGGTGGCAATGCTGTCGTTGGATGCCGGTGGACGAGAAGCTCGCCGCGCCCTGCCTAACGCAACTGCCTTGATTGCCGCCCGTGTTCCTATTTCGCTGACCTCCCCTGCTCAGCCCGTTGGCCTCGATTCGCGGCAATTAAACGATGTCCCGTTTCTATGGATTCACGGGCAGACGGATTTCAGTTGGGATGAAGCTCAACGTCAAGTCTTACGTGACTATGTGCAGAATGGGGGAATCATCCTTGCTTCGGCTATTTGTGGCAGTCAGGCTTTCAGCGATGCATTTCGGCGGGAAATGGCGAAAACCCTCCCTCAGTCGCCTTTGCAGGCAATGCCTGCAAATCACCCCGCTCTACGAGCAACGGGTGGGTTTGACCTCAGAAGTGTGACAATCCGGACACCTGCCAAAGAGGGGCAGAAAGGATCGCGCCGAACAGGTCAGCCAGATCTGGAATTTGCCGTGGTGGACGAGCTGGCGGCAGTCTTTTTTTCACCGTTGGACTTGAGTTGTGCCCTGGAAAGCCCGAATTCAGTTCAATGTCCTGGTTACAACACCGAGGATGCTGCCAAGATCGTTGCCAATCTGGTCCTATTTGCTCTTGAGCAGTAGTGGCGAGGTGGTCATGACAGGTTTTTCGCGTTGATTCTGCCTTTTCGAGGGTCATTGGACGGTTTTTAAGTCAAGCTGACCCAAGATTCGCTGCGAACAAGCCATTTCTACTTGCCGAAACAGCCTCGCTACTGCAATAATCGCGTCTCTAAATTTCCATATTGCCCAAATTAGCCGATAAACCGAGCCCTCCCGATGGCCAGAAGTAAGAAGAAAGCTGAAACGATTTTTCTCGTGTGCGAAGAGTGCGGCGACTACAACTACTCAGTCAGGAGAAAGCCTGGCGGAGAAAAGCTGCGCGTCAAAAAGTATTGCGCGCGTTTGCGAAAGCACACATTTCACGGTGAAAAGAAGAAGTAATTCGACGACATCATCGCTTGCAGTGTTCACGGCTTGCAGTCTTGCAAACTGGCAGTGTTGCAGTGTTGCAAACTTGCAGTGTTGAGGCAGTCGGCGAGTGATCTGAAGGCAGCCCCGCAGCAACCGCAGCACGGAGATTGGTGTTGCCCGTCGTGTCACGACGGGGACGGATAGATCAGGAAAGTGGTTGTTCGGCCCCAGAGATGCTGGCAGCAAGATGGGCAGTCACACGGTTCAGGCAGTCACACGGTTCAGGCAGTCACACGGTTCAGGCAGTTCATGCCTGCTGATTTTCCAGTAACAGCGTTGCCGTGATAGAGGTCGAGTCCCAGCGGTTCCGTTCCACAGGATTCACGGATGAAACGACAGTGGCGAATCATTCCGCACGACGCTGATCGTGTCGAGAGTCTGATCCAGTCGACAAGACTGCCGGCGGTGGTTGCACAACTTCTGGTCAGTCGAGGCATTTACACTTCCGAGGACGCTTCACGGTTTCTCGATACCAAATTGATGGGATTGAGAGATCCTCAGGAATTGCCTGGGATCCCGCAAGCGACGTCGATTCTTGTGGAGGCGATTGAGAACAAAACTCCGATCGTTATCTACGGTGACTATGACTGTGATGGGATGACTGGGACAGCCATTCTGGTCAACGGTTTGCGGCTCTTCAACGCCGATGTGAGTTACCATGTTCCGAACCGTCTCGAAGATGGATACGGCTTGAATGAAGAGGCGATTCGCAAGCTGGCCGACCGTGGCAAGAAACTGATCGTTTCGGTGGATTGTGGGATCACCAGTGTTTCTCATGCTGAGCTATGTAAGGAATTGGGCGTCAAATTGGTGATCACCGATCACCATACCATTGGTGAGCAATTGCCTGACGCTGATGCCATCGTGCACCCACGTTTGCCGGGCACCGCTTACCCATTTGGAGAACTTTGTGGAGCGGGTGTGGCATTCAAACTTGCCTGGTCACTGTGCCAATCGATTTGTGGAGCAAAGAAAGTCACTGAGCGGATGCGTCGCTACTTGATGCAGTCGTTATCTCTTACTGCAATCGGAACGGTGGCGGACGTTGTACCGTTGCTGGACGAGAATCGGATTTTGGTTGAGCATGGCATCCGCATGCTGCGGGCTGAGCCATTGCCTGGTCTGACTGAATTGATGAAAGTTACCAAGCTTGATCAGGTTGAAAGTCTGAATACTGAGAGCATTGGTTTTAATATTGCCCCCAGGTTGAATGCCGCAGGAAGACTTGGTCAGGCGCAGTTAGCGGTTGAATTGATGACCATTTCACCCGGCGAGCGGGCGACGCAATTGGCGGAATACATTCACCAACTCAACACGACACGTGATAGCTTGCAACGCAGTGTTTATCTGGCCGCAGATAAACAGGCCAAGTCCGATTTCGAGCCGGAGAGTGATCCCGCATTAGTGCTTGCCGGAGTTGGCTGGCATCAGGGTGTGATCGGCGTTGTGGCTGGCCGCCTGGCTGATAAGTATGCAAAGCCGGTATTTGTGATTTCTCTGGATGCTGCGGGCAAAGCCGAAGCGGTGGGCTCAGGTCGTGTCGGTGGAACAAACATCAATCTTTATGAAGCGCTTTCTGAGTGTGATCACAGGTTGGCCCGTTTTGGTGGACATAAGGCCGCAGCCGGTTTGACCATCAGCGAGCGGGAAATCGAATCTTTTCGCGGTGACTTCAATGAAGCAGTTGCCAAGCAATGGAATGATAAAGAAATCGTGCCTGAGATCGTGATTGATGCTGAGGCGACACTCGGTCAATTGAATCTCGAAGTTCTCAAGCAGATGGACATGCTTGCCCCGTTTGGTGCGGCCAATCCAAGGCCCGTTCTTTGTTGCAGAAATGTTGAGCTTGACGAACCTGCACGCAAGATGGGAGGCGGTGACCGACATCTCACCGTCAATCTGCGGCAGGGCAAAAAAGTAATCCGCGGAGTCGCATTTGGTGCTGGGGATTGGTGTGATGAAATCAATGCCACTGAAGGCCCAATTGAAATTGCCTACCGCCCGGTTGTGAATGATTTTCGTGGATTCAGGAAAGTCGAAATTCATCTTGTTGATTGGCGGCCAGCAACAACACTCGCTGCCGTTTGATTCAAAACCCCAGTCAGAGCAATGGCCGATTCACGTCAACTTCTTTGATGTTCAGCTACATCACACGCCAGGCTGAATGAGCCGAGTTCTATCCTGCCGAATAATACCATCAGGATTACTACAAGAAGAACCCAACCAAGTACCAATTCTATCGCTGGAAATGCGGACGGGATGCCCAGTTGGATGCAGTTTGGGGTCAGAAAGCAAGACAACCATGAAGGTGGTTGAGCATGACACCCAAGATGCATCGATGGTTTACCGTGATCTTCCATGGACGCGAGACTCTCCATCTTTGACAATCAGTATCCGTGAGGGATTTGAGAGTGAGTGATTGATTTTGTTGAGGGTTGCGAAGTCGGCTTCCCTTGCGAAAGATGGGGGCGTCCCGCATGCGGCTCGATTGTTGTGTCTTTGTTGTTGGCGATCATGCGGCTCATGCTTGTTCCAACTTTTTTGTTCCAACTTTTTCCATTTGAGAATTTTACATGCCTGAAGCACGCCGGACCCGAATAGCCTCACTCGATTGCATTGTTGTGGATGGTGGTGATGAACCCAGCATTGGAGTGGTGATTTGTCATGGATATGGGGCCTCCTATGACGACTTGGCCGGACTTTCCAACGAGTGGATCACTTTATTGGGCGATCGTGCCGATAACTTTCGTTTCGTTTTCCCCGACGCCCCCCATTCACTGGCTGAACTTGGAATGCCTCAGGGGCGAGCATGGTGGCCGATCAATATGGCGCGATTGGCAGAGGCTGTGCAGGCAGCAGACTTTGAGGAATTGCATGCTCATGAGCCACCGGGAGTCACCGAAGCGCGTGTGGCGCTTTGCGAGACGATCAAAGAGGTGAAAGAGCAATTAGGTGGAGAAGCCACGCCGTTGGCATTGGGTGGTTTTTCACAGGGTGCCATGTTGGCAATGGATACAGCATTGCGGGGAACGATTGCACCACCGCAGTTGCTGATTCAATTCTCTGGCACGGTAATCTGCCAGCCTCAATGGCGAGAGGCGATGAACCGTTTGTCGGGGACTGAAGTCTTTCAATCGCATGGAACAATCGATCCTATCTTGCCTTATGCAAGTGCCCAAAATCTCAACGAGATGTTGACGAGCGCGAGTGTGAGCACCCGATTTCACTCATTCCAGGGACCGCACACGATCGATCTGGAATCAGTAACAGTGACAGCGGAGTTGTTGAGAAAGATCGTCGTCTCATGAACGAGATGCATTCCCTGCATTCCAATCTTCCATATCAAAAACAGTAAATTCGGCATGACGTTTACGTTGTTGCAGGAACGAAGTGCGTCGAAGATTCTGGTGAGCGATCGCTGATGAATTGTAAAGGGATGTGCGATCCCCGATTTGGGTGTTGGCTTTATCAAGTCCCTCGATGCAACTGGTGACCAGATGGGCTTGATTGAACCGTTCGTCTGTTTCGATGCTATCGATCAGATCTCGCGTGAAATTGGCCAATTCACGTTCTCGGGACATGAAGTCACGGATTTGGCTGGCACATGGTTTGCGAGGATCGATGGTGGAGAGAGATGCCTCGGCGGTCTGGCTGATCTCTCTGAGTTTTTGCCGTTCAAAATTCGGATCAAACGAACTGGGAAGGGAGTCGGCGAGATGTGAAACGATCACATGTCGATTGGTCAATTGCCGCTTGAGTTCACCCAATTCGACAATGCTCCGCTCAGAAAGCTCGTCGAGCCGCTGGGATCGGTGATACCTCAGGCCCAACTGCCAAAAGGCGACAACAGCGAAGAAAAAGCACAGATACACCATGTGTTCACCATGACTGAGACTGGGTAGAGCAATTCCGAACCAGCTTTACCTTCAAAAAGCTGCGCGTGCGGGAGATTGCCGAGGATTACCTTGTATCACTGATTCAATCATTGTTTCTGCAAGGCAAGTCCCCCCTCGAGGATGGTTGCCAATCGACAGCGAGCGATTTTTCATCAAGGAGGCCTTTGGTCCGGTCACAGCCGGTGTCGGATCGAGGGCTCTCGCGGTCGAGAATGACTTGTCACACAATTTTCAACGTTTATCCTGCGGTCTGAGGAGCGATGATGACCGGTTATAACTTACCGTCGTTCACGAATCAGTCACTTACCAGTTGCGACTACTGATGACTCGAATAGCCAGCCGACGCCCGGAAAATACTGAAGTGGGTACTGAATATCAGCAGAGTCTGATTGATCGAATGGAGGGCGATTGTGCACTGAAAGCTTTGGAAGATCAGCTCTACTGGGTTTGCGAGTTGGCAAGTCATTTGTGTACCGAGCAAGTGGATAAAGTCCATGCTCCCTATGAATGGACGGTTCGGCAGGTCTTCGAACACTGTGTCGATGCTGAGCGGGTTTTTGGCTACCGCATGCTGAGAATCGCTGCGGGTGATGACACACCTTTGCCAGCTTGGAACGAAAATGCATATGCTGACAGTCGATTCGGATTGGGCAATTTCAGTGGTCTGGTTGCAGAATTCGGCCATCTAAGACAGGCTAACTTGCTGTTGTTACGGCGAATCGTACCAGCCTCATGGGATTTGAGTACGGAGGTCGATGGTTTTTGCATGACCGTGCGTGCTATCTCGTGGCTGACCGCAGGGCACCTGCATCATCATCTCGGGATTGTCGAACAGCGTTGTGGGGTGTTGGTTCCCAGAACTGCCCAGCAAGCGATGACGAACCAGCAGGCGATGAAATCCTGACCGGTCCGCTGCCAGCCTGAAATGAATTACAAGGCACACCTGTGGTGCTGCCAAATCTCGAACAGAACAGAAGATTCCGTGTTTGAAGAAAAGCTCGAACCGCTTCTTGGGTCTTCCGCTGATCCAGTAGCCGCCGGATGGCAATTGCGACAGTTGGCTGAATCCGTTGAGGGTCAGGGAGCCCTGCTGGTTGAAGAGATTGCCAGTCAGTCCGATCTGTTATCAGCATCAGATCCAGCCATCCTTGGCGGGATCTTGCGTGTGGTACATACCGTTGTCCTTCAGGCTGGCCCGGAAGTTGTATCCAAATTGGACCCAAGCCACCTGCAGAGGATCATGGAGGTTTTGCCCTCCAAGACGACCAACCGTTTTCTGATCCTGCAACTTCTGGCATTGATTCGCAGCGAAGATGCACTTGGAAAATTGGTTTTTCTGTTGGAAGAGGTACCGCCCAAGCAGTGGATGGAAGCGGCGCAGGTATTGAGTCCTCTGATGCAGCACTCCGATTGGTCAATTGATGCGGTGTATCCGGCGTTGTTGGATTCACTTCAACATGCGGCCTTGGCATCACCGGTTCTGGATCTTGCGAATTATCTGTTTCGAGAGGGCCGCACTGAAACTCATCCAGCGAGTGAGCGTTTGCCGATGTTGAATCATCTGTTGGGCGAAGTCAGTGGCCGATTGAGTTTGTTCGAGGAAAATCCACGCTCGTTCGGTGACGACGTCGAGACTGTTCAAGCCACGTTGGGTGAGGCTGTCGCTTTGGCGGTATCACTTTGTGATACTGTTGGGTTGATCGGTGACGAGGCATCCATAGGAAAATTGAACCAGACCATCGAGCTTCGACATCGACGAGTTCAATGTGAAGCAGCGGGTGCACTTGCCAAGCTGGGGGATGATGATGGAAAAAAAAGATTGTTGGCTTTGACTGAGGATCCGGCAGCTCGACTGCGAGCGATTCACTACGCAGATGAAATTGGGATAGGCGATCAGGTCAAGGAGGATGATCGTGGAGAGAAAGCGACGGCTGAGGCAGAGATGGCTTTATGGCTTACCCAGCCACAGCAAATGGGAGTTCCGCCAACTTCGGTGGAAGTCATTGATCAACGACGTTTGTTATGGCCAAGTTACAACGATCCGATTGATGTTTGTCTGGTGCGTTTTGAGTACAACATGGGCGAGCGGACCTACAGCAATGTTGGAATGACAGGGCCGGTTTGTTTTGCCATGGCCACGGATGTAGCGAACCTTCCCGTCGACGATATCTACTCAATTTATGCGGGCTGGCATGCTGAGCATGATGAGATTTTTACAATTGCTGCGGACCAGTTCAACGATGCCCAGCAACGAGCGATGGAGACATTCTCGAAACATTTGGAGCATCTCGGCTACCGATCCATCAAGCCCGTGATGCTGGGGATTTTTCTGGATGAGCAGGCAGGTGTCTTCAATGCCTTGCGGGAAACCACCGAATGTGTCGTGATCACTGATAATCTCGAAACCATTGATCGTCCAATTTCTGGGCGTTTAAGACCACTTTCGGCTGACGATTTGTTTAATCTGTACAAAGGCAGAAAAATGTTGCGAACCTTCAATTCGCAATCCTGATATCCCCCAAAAGGGAGGGCTTGTATGGCATTCCAACTCGGACGAATTACTGACTGTGAAGGTCGAATTCAGCGGGATTTTACGGAGTTTGCGAGACTCTGGGCCAAGGTACGGGAGGATTGGTTGGATGATCGGTGTCGGAAGTTTGAGCAGGAGAATCTTTCTTCCTTGGGCCCCAGTTTGAGCCGATTCACAGGAACACTTCATGAATTCTGTGATTCGGTCAGGAAGGCAGATATTGAGCTGAAAGACGATCATGCGCTTTCGGACGGGTTAGACTAGAGAAGGTTGCTTCTCTCCTCTCTCCCCCTATCGCAATCATGAAAGACAATTCTGTCAGTCCGACTGGGCTTCTTGCGACAACGCGTCAACGTCAGCTTCTGGACGGTTTGTCGAAGCGATTCCAGACTTGCTCCTCACGGCAGTCAGATTTGCTGAAACTGCACCATGAACAGGAGATGGAAGAGGAACGAGGTTACGCACTCAGTCATGCTGAAACCATGCAACAGTGTCGTGCTACGCGTCGCAAAATGCTTGCCATGTGGGATGAAGCAGACGAAACGCTGGCAAGAACTTATGAAGAGACTGCGATTCGTAATCGGCTTGATCTCAGTCGTCTCGAGCAGCTATTCAAAAAAAAGGCAATGGAGGAGCAGTCGGTAATTGAACGAAAGGTTCACTCACGATGTCAGGCAGTCAAAGAGCAATATGAAAACCGTAAAAATCAACCCGGCCAGCAACAACGCAAGGAAGTCAAGTTGATTGATGAGGCTTTGTTGCCTTTAGCCAAGCAGATTGAAGAGGTGAATTATCTCACCATTCGTCGTCTCGACATGCTCCCCGAGACAGAGCCCGACGAGAAGCAATTGAAGGAATTGAGTGAGGCCAAGCCAGAAACGATAAAAGCGACAATTGAGTCGCTGAGTCGTTTGACCAAAAAATGTGAAACACAAAAGATCGAACTTCAGTCCGGTACGGCTTCCAAAATTGTGGACTCGTTCTACTTGCCAGCTGCTGTCGCCGTATTTCTGGTGATTTGGGCGATCGCCGCTCTGATCGTTGTTCCTGAAACGTCAGCCAGATGGCTTTGGGCGGCGGGTGGGCTTGTTCCTGCGTTTGTACTCGGGTTCGCCGCGTATCTTATCCTTTTGTGGCCACTCAAACGCATGACGCGTCGTATCTATCCAAGAGTGGTGATGCTCGGACATCTTGCAGACGAGTTTGCAGCAAATGCGCGCAGCCTTGCGAAGAAAATCTCAGAAGCTTCATCCACGGAACTGGTGGAACGACGGGATACACATCTCGCTGCCGCTGAGCGTTGGCAGAAAGACCAGATGGTAGCCATGCAGCAAAGACTTGCTGCGGAGCAGGAAACACAACGAGTGCGGTTGTCGGAATCGTTGAAAAATGTGGATATAGAGTACGAGACCAATGCAACTCGTATTGGTACCCAGATGCATACCAAAGCAGATATGGTTGCGAATGCGATTTCCACGGAATTGATGGAAGCTGATCTGGCGATTGAGGTTCAGCGTGATGATCAATCAGCCCGACGCAAAGTCGAAGTTGGTCATTTGATCGACCGTTTGAATGAGGGTGTGAAACGTGGACTGCAAAGAATTGACTCCGCAGATCAAGAGATGGAGGCCAGGTTCCCCGCTTGGACTGATTTGTCCGATGATGGAGACCTACCAACCAGGCAGATCGATTATTTGCCATTGGGATTTTTGAAAGTCGCCGACAGTTTGCGTCAGGTTTTGGAACAACCTTCCCAATCAGATTCTAGCAGTGCCCAGAGCAACGGCTCTGTTGGTGAAGCCGATGTTGCTACGGCGGGCGAAGAAGTTGCAAAGTTGCTGGATGAAGTACAACTTCCAGCCAATCTGCCAGTGGTGTTACATCGCCGTCTTCATAGTGGGCTGATGATCGAGTGCTCAGAGGCGCACATGGAACAGGCCATTGACCTGGTGCATCAGGTGCTGTGGCGGTTGTTAACGTCCGCTCCTGCGGGTCGTGCAAAATTGACAATGATTGATCCTTTGGGCAGGGGACAGCACTTCACCAGTTTCATGGCTTTGGCGGATCATGATCCCACTCTTGTCGGGCATCGTGTCTGGACGACCGATGCAAAGATTGAGAGTCGACTGGGTGAGCTTGCTGATCATGTTGAAGATGTGTTGCAAGCCAGTTTACGCGACCGTTTTGAAAGAATAGAAGATTACAATGAGGTTGCCGCTTCGATGGCCGAACCCTACCGAGTTGTTGCTGCGGTCGGGTTCCCGGACGCACTTTCGCGGGACAGTTATCGACATCTGTTGGCGCTTCTGGAAAGTGGCTTGCGATGTGGTGTGTTTACCATCCTTGTTTGTGATCGCGAAAAGCCGTGGCCACCTGAAACTCCCTTGCCCGATAGTGACAAAATACTGTCGCTCAACATTGATGACCAAGGTGAGTGGCACCTGAAATCAGACGGTATGGAAAATTTGCCATTTGTACCGGCTACGGCACCTCCTGCCCAAATCCGTAAAGAACTGGTGCAGCACGTTGGCGCCGCTGCAGTGGCGGCTGCCAAGGTTGAAATCCCGCTAGGAAATGTACTGACTGATTTTGAACCTGCTGCCGGCTTGACGGGCACTGGGATCGAATTGCCCATCGGCAGTCAGGGCGCGAATCGATCGCTATGCATTGATCTTGGAAAAGGTGTTCAGCAGCACGTTCTGATCGCCGGAAAGACTGGTTCAGGCAAGAGTACGCTGTTGCATTCGATCATCATGTCGGGTGCTTACCGCTATCGGCCCGATCAATTGCAATTCTATCTTTTGGATTTCAAAAAGGGTGTCGAGTTCAAACCTTATGCAGAGCATGGGCTGCCACATGCGAGGGTTGTTGGAATCGAAAGTGAACGTGAGTTTGGTCGTAGCGTTTTGCAACGTCTGGATGAAGAGTTACAGCACCGTGGTGAACTATTCAGGGCAGCAGGGGTGCAGGAAGTGGGAGAGTACTTGACGGCGACCGGAAAGCAGATGCCACGCATCATGTTGGTTGTTGACGAATTTCAGGAATTGTTCGTCCGTGACGATCGTCTTGCTGGCGATTGTACAATGCTACTTGATCGGCTTGTCAGACAAGGTCGTTCCTTTGGCATGCATGTGGTGCTCAGCAGTCAGTCACTGGCCGGTGCCTACTCTCTTCCAAGGGCCACGTTAGGGCAGATGGCAGTTCGTATTGCGATGCAGTGTAGTGAATCCGATGCGGCGATGATTCTTGCCGATGACAATACAGCTGCCCGTTTGATCAGTCGCCCGGGTGAAGCCATTTACAACGACGCGGGAGGTCTTGTTGAGGGCAATCAACCGTTCCAGGTAGCTTGGCTGTCTTCGGCAGAACATCGTGACATGCTGACGTCGATTACAGATCGTGACGAAAATTATCGGAAAGATTTGCCGCCGATGGTGGTGTTTGAAGGCAATCGACCCTGCCGTTGGTCGACGGCCATGGCGGATTCAGTCCTGGACGCCGAACAGAACAATCTGCTTTGTGGTCTGCTCGGTGAATCGGTTGAGATTGGACCCCCGCAACGTGTCAAGTTGGGTCGCGATCCTGGACGTAATATTCTTATGATCGCCGGATCAGACTCGCGAAATGCACTTCTGGCTTCCAGTCTTTCCGGGATAGCAAAGTCTGATCCCCGTTTGGAGGTTGTCTATTTCGATGGCACGCGCGCAGATGATGGCGGTTCAGCTGCGTCATGGCTTGAACAAGCAGGCGTTCGTACCAGACTGGTAAAAATACGCGATGCAGATGGTGAGATCAGCCGTCTCAATGATTTGATACAAGAGCGTGGGTGCGAAACGAATGATTCCCCCCCGATCATTCTGGTCATCGATCCGTTGGAACGATTCAGAGATTTGAGACAGGATGATTCGTTCAATTTCTCGCTGGATGCAGGATCAGGACCAGCATCAGGGGGCGCTGCGCTGCAAACGGTGCTCAGAGATGGGCCAGCAGCAAACGTGTTTGTCGTGCTGATTGCTGGATCTGCTGAAACGGTAACACGCTGGTTACCCAGAGCTTCGCAGCATGATTTGGAAATTCGCATCCTTGGGCAGATGAATCAATCCGACTCGGCACTGCTCATCGATTCTCCGGTCGCTGCGGAACTGTCAGCAGCAACGATGCTTGTCTACGACGATGCAGATGGAGGCATTGCCAAATTCAGACAGTGTGATTTACCGGACGCTGATCAGGTCAAAGACTGGTTGGCGAGTTAGCAGACGAATTGGCATTCCGAGCCAAGTTCAGTCATGGCACGTTGGGCGGATTCCAATGGGCAGCGTCATTTCGAACAACGCTTTGTGCTGTTTGATCATGAAATTGGCCGGTCGTGCTGAACAGGCACCAAAGATCACCATCCCAGTGTGCCTGGGCCGCCTTTGAATGGACCTACAATGTCGTCCGTGATCCAGCCACCATAAAAGTTCCCGTCCTGAGGTCTGGCCCTTTCCCCGTCGACATAACAGCAATCGGTTTTATGAGGATAAAACGCGAGATAATCCTTCATGGCAGCGAACCGTTGTGTCGGCTGTGAATAGCACCACGCCAGATCTGCAATCTCAATCCCATCCCACATGTACGCGAAGTAGGATGCATATCCTTTCCACTCGCAAAAGGAGCCTCCCCGAGTCTTCTTCAAACGTTCCATGGTGATATCGTCGGTGGGCAGATAGTAAACCGGTGGATGACTTGTCTCCAATACCCTGTAGGAGTTTTTTGTGTCCGCCAATGTTTTGCCATCGATGATGATCTGGATGTGTCGGGAGCAGGACTCCAAAGCTGGTGGGCGTGGGTAGTCCCAGACAGACTCACAACCAGGGCCGGGATCAATACGCTGCGTCATGTCAGTGGGTGCCAGATCAGGAGATGGATTTGGCCAGTCGCAGGCCAGTGAATTGCCAGCGGGCATCAGCAGGGAAAAAGTTCCGATAGCTCTTCCGCAGGTGTTCTCGAGGCGTTGCGCAAGATCCACCGCGAAGAACATATTGGTTACACATGAACTTGCCGTTGTACTCACCAAGTGCACCGTCTGCGGCTTGGTATCCAGGGTAAGCCGAGTAAGAACTGCAGGTCCACTGCCAGCAGTCGCCGAACAGCCCGTAGAAAGGTCCATTGGCAGCACCATGGCAGGGATGCACTGCCTGGTGGGAATCATGGTGGTCTTCCGCGAAACAGCCTTTGATCGGGTAGTTACTGGCTACCGCTTCCCATTCAGTTTCCGTTGGCAGCCTTGCGTTTGCCCAGCGAGCGTAGGCATCAGCCTCAAAAAAGCTGATATGCGTGACAGGGGCGGACAGGTCGAGTGCTTGCAGACCGCCCAGCGTGAACTCACATGGCTCATCGTTTTGATAGAACCAATACAGCGGTGAGTTCCATTGGTGGCGGTTGATATGGTTCCAGCCCAGAGACAGCCACAATTCGGACCGCTGGTAGCCATGATCATGAACGAAATCCAGATACTCTCCGTTCGTGACAAGTTGATCACGCAACGCGTAGGGTTCGAGGAAGACACGATGTCTTGGTGACTCATTATCAAAGGCGAATCCCTCGCCATTGTGTCCTATACAATGGACTCCTTCTTCGTAGTCGACCCACTGCCTTTCTGACGGTAGGTCGCTGGTGGCCGGTTTGCATAGGGACAACGAGGGAAACATCGGATTCTGTGCGAACAGATGTTTGATATCGGTTTGCATCAATTCCTGGTGTTGTTGCTCGTGGTTCAGCCCCAGTTCGACGATATCCAAAATCTCTTCGCTGCCAGGGGCCACTTGCTGTAGGGTTTCGAGCATCATCTCATCGACACTCTTCCGATAACAATTGATTTCCTCAACGGTCGGGCGTGTCAGTAATCCCCGCTGCTCACGTGGGAACTGCTCACCTACCGAGTTGTAGTACGAATTGAACAGATACTCGAAAGCATCATTGAATTTTCGATACCCGGGATTTCGAGTGAGGATGAAGGTCTCGAAGAACCAGGTTGTGTGCGCCAGATGCCAACGCATTGGACTGGCATCAGGCATCGACTGACCGATGTAATCTTCTACACACAGCGTTTCGCACAGTTTCGCGGAGAACGCCCGGACTGCGCGATAACGATCCAGCAAATGGTATTTTCGAAGATCGAGTTGTGGTTCAACTTCCAGAGCAGCGGTGGACGTGTTCATGGTTGAACCTCAACCCCTTTCCAGAAGGCTACATAGTCGCGAACGTTGGCGACAGCATCCTTGGGTGCAGGGTAATACCATGCGGCATTCACATTCGTATTATCTTCCACCACAACATCGTAATAACTGGCGGTACCTTTCCATCCACACACGGTATGGTGCTCACTTTCGCGGAAGTACTGCCGATGAATCGAAGTGGGTGGGAAATAGTGATTTCCTTCAATGATCTCAGTCGCATCACTTTCAGCAATGATGACGCCATTCCAGAGTGCTTTTGGCATGTTGTATGAACAACTTCAGGTTGGGGGCAGGAAACGTTCGAGGCTGATTTTTCTTTGGACTATGCTTCGAGGTACATCACAGCAAAGTATCTTTTCGGATCGAGCCAGAGGGCCCGGCAAGACCATCCAGCTTCATCAGCCATCGTTGAGAATCCCTCGACAGTATATTTGTGCGAGTATTCTGTGAGGATTTCATCCGATTCATTGATTTGGAAAAATTGATCGTCGATTCGGATGGACTGTTTGCAGCGACTGCGTAACCTCATTTCGATTCGGCCCGCCTGTTCGTTGAAGATCGCTTTGTGTTCAAAATTTGCAACGTTGACTTGCGCGTCAAGTTCCCGATTGATTCTGGACAGCAAGTTGAGATTGAACTGTGCGGTGATTCCCTTGCGGTCGTTGTAAGCTGCTTCCAGAACGTCTTTTTGTTTAAGTAAATCGAATCCAATCAATAAGCTCCCCCGCTGACCCGCTGTATCCCGCATGGCTTGGAGCAATTCACTGGCTTCTTCGTGCGTGAAATTTCCAATGGTCGAGCCCGGGAAATAAATGCACGTGTTCATGTCTGGCGAAGATGCTTCCGGCAAGTCGAGTGGCTTGGTGAAATCGCCGACAATTGGCCTGATTGCATGTTGCGGGTACTCCGCCGCCAACTCTCTGGCAGCAGCATGAAGATGCTCTTTCGAAATGTCGATCGGCAAATAGGTGTCAAGGTTGTTGAGTTGGTCCAACAGGATGCGTGTTTTGAGACTGCTTCCGCTGCCGTATTCGACTAACCTCGCATTGTCACCGATGCAGGCCGCCATCATCGGCGCGTGGCGTCGCATGATCGCGGCCTCGGTACGGGTCGGGTAATACTCCTGCAACTCGCAGATCTGGTCGAACAGAGCCGAGCCGCGTTGGTCGTAGAAATATTTGGAAGGGATGGCCTGTGTGGGAGCATTCAATCCAGTGAGCAGATCGTAACGGAACTGTTTGGCGGCTTCGGAGAGAGGTTTTTGTCCCGACGGGGACACGAGAGTCGAGGGCATGGGTGGGTATTCCGTGAGACGAATCAGGTTTCCTTAACTTGGAAGTCTAGGAAACTGTCCAGTGGGACCTGTTTTTTGGCAATTCAGGACGGTTTGCAGATGATTTCAGGCGGGGATTTGCGATATCAGGCAAATCATGCCGAATTTTGGAGCCTGCCAACGTTTCGAAGCAGGCTGATCAGGCATCTTTGTCTGTATCGACATTGGATTTGAGTTTGCGATACAGCGTCTTTCGGTCGAGACCCAAAATTCGTGCCGCCTGAGTTCGATTTTGATCCACTGCCTGCAGCACGTGTTCGATGTAGCGTCGTTCGACTTCCTCCAGTGGCACCAATTCGGTTGGATCATCCCCACCGATGAACACAGTACCCCCGCGGTGATTGCGAATTTTATCTGGTAAGTCTTCAACCGTGACAGAGTCATAGCGGGTAAGTGCCAATGCCCTTTCAATGACATTTCTCAATTCACGGACATTTCCCGGCCATGAATAAGCCAGTAATTTCTCTGCGGCCGTTTCAGTGATGCCAGTTACTTCTTTACCAGAGGTTTTGGCGAACTGATCGATGTAATGGGATGCAATTGCGAGGATATCAGTCCCACGCGATCGAAGCGGTGGAAGATGCAACTGTATGACGTTGATACGGTAGTACAGATCTTGTCGGAACTTCCCTTCCTCAACAGCTGTCTCAAGATCTCGATGGGTAGCCGCCAGTACCCGCACATTGAATTCGATTTCCTGATCACTTCCCACGGCTCTCAAGCGGTTCTCTTCCAATGTTCGCAACAATTTCACTTGCATGGACATGGGCATGTCACCCATTTCATCCAGTAACAAAGTGCCACCTTCTGCTTCCATGAATAAACCTCTTCGCTCGCTGCGAGCATCGGTGAAAGCACCGCGTACGTGGCCGAATAGTTCACTCTCGAGAAGAGTTTCGGAAAGTGCTGCACAATTGACAGCGACGAACGGGTGGGCCGCACGACTACTGAGTTTGTGAATGGATCGAGCTACAAGTTCTTTTCCAGTTCCGCTTTCTCCTGTGATGAGCACAGAGGCATCGGAGGTTCCAACCCGTTTCATCTGATCGTACAGATCCAGCATGGGCATGCTTTCACCCAGCATTTCTCCGAAATGGTTTTCTTTTTGTGCTTGTTGCTCAAGTAAGTGGATTTGCCGTTTTAACTGACGATGTTCAACGGCACGGGCAATGGTAAGAGTGAGAAGTTCCAGTTCAACGGGTTTGGTGAGAAAGTCGTAAGCACCGCTGCGAATTGTCGCGATTGCGGTATCAAGAGTTCCAAACGCGGTCATCACGATGACAGGAATATCAGGCCGGGTTGAACTGATTTGTTGGCAGAGTTGCAGGCCTGTGGTTCCTGGCATCCTTATATCGGTAAGTACCACATCAAACTCATGATCGTGAAGTAGATCATTGGCCTCAGTTGCGCTCTGGCACCAGTTGGTGGAATAACCCTTCATGCTCAGGGTGGTTTCGATCAGTTCGCACATTGCTTTGTCGTCGTCAACGACCAGCACCTTACCCTTCATCAGACTAACTCCGTGGGATCATGATCGCCCGCCTGGCTGGCATTACTGGTGGCAGGGGCATTACTGGTGGCAGGGGCATTACTGGTGGCAGGGGCATTACTGGTGGCAGGCAGGTAGATCGAGAATTGACTGCCCTGCCCCTCCGAACTCTCCACTTCAATCCATCCGCCATGTTCCTGAATGATGCCGTGCGAAATGGACAATCCCAGGCCTGTGCCTTCACCGACGTCTTTGGTTGTAAAAAACGGCTCAAAGATATGCTCTCGATTTTCCGCTGATATTCCTTCACCATCGTCGGTAATGATGATACTTCGGTAGATCCTGTCTGTTCCACGATCATTTCCGGGATCATTTCCGGGATCATTTCCGGGATCATT
>PKCN01000010.1 GCA_002862205.1 Planctomycetaceae bacterium
CAGCTAGGACGACAACCGGAAGAGAGCGTGGCGTTTTTGCCTCGCGAGCTCGAAATGCCAAAATACGGATTGCCTGCAATCTCCTGTTGAAATCACCGGAGAAGTCGCTTGGACTTTCATGTTCCAGCATTTGCTCGAACACAACATCAAGGCTTGGTTGGTCCACGCCAATTCGCCCCAGTGCCCACAGTGTCCATGTTTGCTGCATTTCTGTGAGTGACATGGATTTCAAAATCTGATGCAATTCTTCAGTAACAACAGCTCCACGGCGCACCAGCTCATCCTGCGCATCAATCCGATGCACCGGCAACGGAGATGCGAATTGCGTGACGAGTTCCCTGACTGATTTTTCTCTCAACGGAACCGACTGATCTGCTTCACGATTACCTGCGGCCTTCTCCATGGCGACACGGTAGACACGGCCTTCGTTCACCAATTTTCCGTCTTTCCATTCTGCCCCATATCCCCGACTCCACCCAAGAATCCATAAGGCACCATCCGGCCCGACTTCCATGTCAGTGGGACGGAATAGGGAATCCCCACCGACGATGAACGGCTCCCAATCACCTGACGCTGGCCGCATCAAAGCGCCATCCCACTCTGGTCGCCACACATAGGTAGTCTTGTTCAACCAATCATTAATAAAAAACGCATCTCGATATTGGAGCGGAAAGTTCAACCCGTCACCAAAAACAATCCCAGTTCCAGACCCTTCAAAAAGAGGACCGCTCACGGGTGCCGATGGTGGGTGCGGCTCTGGCGTCCAATGCGCGCTCCACGGGTGATTCCAGCCAAAATGAGCTCCATAAAACGGCATGATGATTCGGTCACCACCGGTCTGGTCATTGTCAGTGCCCAACCAGTTGAATTGACTGTCCATCGTTATGTCCCAAGGATTACGAAAACCCCGCGCGACAATCTCAAGATTGGTGCCGTCTTCGTTGCATCTCAAGACTCCTCCATCCAATCCCCAGTCATCGTTTGGATCATGGAAACTGCGTTGATAATTTTCTTTGCTGAAAACCTTGGGCTCGGGCATGTCCGGCGCATGGGCAGGGCTTTCAACCCCCCATAGCTCGCGGAATGGCTTTGGAGCAAGGCGATCAGGCAGGGTCAAACCCTTCGAGTTGCCCTTGCTCATGTACAGCTTGCCATCAGGAGCCCAATTCAACCCATGCAAGCCATGCTCAAGGTTTCCGAGATCCGTATACAGTCGAATGTATTGGTCAGCCTCATCGTCACCATCCAGATCGCGCACCACAGTCAAGTCAGGAGCATTCGCGATCCACAAATCATTTCCGTGCCAAGCCAACGCCTGCACCGCATTGAAGCCCGTTGCAAACACCTTTTTCGTATCTGCCCTGCCATCGCCCGTGGTGTCAGACAAAATGACAACGCTGTCTCCGGGGGTTTCCGGAGTCGGCTTCCGGTATTGCGGTCCCATGCCGACAAACAGACGTCCTCGTGAATCGAAAGCCATCGAACAGGGCTGACGAACGAGCGGTTCGCTGGCAAACACGGTAACCTCAAAACCATCAGGCACCGTGGGTAACGACTCGCGATCAGCGTGACGATCATGAAAATCGTTTGCTGAAACATGAAAGGAACACGCGACATACGACAAAAGGCCTGACAAAAAGGCAATGCATGCCATTCCGTTTCTGCATGCATCAGCACATCCCCGACCAGCAGTCCATGATCGGACAACTGACTCTCGAAATTCCACAAGAGAAACGCAGGCCATGAAACTAAAGAACGACATGATTCCAACCTCTGACAGGGACATCCTTCATTGGTAAGTTACCGCTGCCGTGGCATCAGCACCTTGCAACACTTGACCGCCAACGGAAGCCGCCAAAACCATTGATAACTTGTCACGTCAATCATAATACAAGTTGTGAAACTTGACAGACGCGGCAACCAAGGTCACTTCAAAAACAGGGCTGCTTTTCATTGCTTACACAACCACACTTGCAACGGTTGCCCTCCCAAAGGATGCAGGAGTAATGAAATCCATATTTGATGGGGGGCCAGAACAAAACACTTCTTGTGAAGGGTGTTTGCAGTAGATCAAACCGATATGAAGTGCCGCGCAACCCGAACAAACACACCCACGGGCGTCCAAAACTCTGATTAAACCAGGATTGGCTTGACGATCTCACCGTGGACATCCGTCAGCCGATAACGTCGTCCCTGGTGTCGATAAGTCAGTCGCTCATGATCGATTCCCAGCAGGTGCAGGATCGTGGCTTGCAAATCATGAACATGAACACGATTCTCAGCGATGTTGTATCCATATTCGTCAGTCTTTCCGTGGCTGCTTCCTGGTTTGATCCCACCACCGGCCATCCACATGGAATAACAACGCGGGTGATGATCACGACCAAACTGATTGCCATTGAGTTGCCCCTGACAATAATTCGTGCGACCAAATTCGCCTGCCCAGACAACCAGCGTATCGTCCAGCATTCCTCGCTGCTTCAAATCCTTGACGAGCGCTGAAGAGGCTTGATCTGTTTCACGACACTGATTGCGAAGTCCCCCGGGTAGACCACCATGCTGGTCCCAGCCGGGATGATAGAGCTGGATAAAACGCACGCCACGTTCGGCAAGGCGACGCGCCAACAGACAGTTGGCGGTGTATGAACCGGGTTTGTTTACGTCGGGACCGTAGAGGTCCAAAGTCTCCTTGGACTCACCTGCAACATCAACCACCTCAGGTACAGAAGATTGCATTTTGAAGGCCAGTTCATACTGCGCGATGCGGGTTTCAAGCTGAGGGTCGGGCTGCTGATCCAATTGCAGGTAATGCAGCTCCTCCAAAGCATCAAGCATCCGCTTTCGACTCGCTGAATCGATTCCTTGAGGATTGTTCAGGTACAGAACGGGATCCTTGCCTGAACGAAATCGCACTCCCTGATGCTTGGCAGGAAGAAAACCACTCCCCCAAAGCCGGGACACCAACGGTTGTCCTCCCTTGTTCCTGGTCACCATGACAACGAATGATGGCAGGTTCTGATTCGCAGTTCCAAGGCCATAGCTGAGCCATGCCCCCATGCTGGGCCGACCTGGAAACTGTGAACCTGTTTGAATGAAGGTCACCCCCGGACCATGGTTAATCGCTTCGGTATACATCGAGTTCACAATGCACATGTCATCAGCGATCTCTGAGGTGTGTGGCAACAATTCACTCAACCATTGTCCTGACTCCCCGTGCTGAGCAAACTTGAAAGGCGAACCTACCAACGGGAAACTCGACTGATTGCCACTCATGCCGGTCAGACGTTGTCCCTGCCGGACCGAATCTGGCAACTGCTGCCCATGGACTTTGTTCAAGTGGGGTTTGTGGTCCAGCAGATCGATTTGCGATGGGCCACCACTTTGAAACAAAAAGATCACACGCTTAGCCTTGGCCGCATGATGTGTTCCGGACAACGCCGCGCCAGAAAAATTGGCAAGATTGCCTTGCTGTGTCTCGCCCGCCTGCGTTTCCGAACGAAGCAAATCGGACAAGCCAATGGCACCCATTCCCATCCCGAAACCATGCAGGAACCGACGGCGTGACATACCCCATGCAGGGTCAAAGCCTGTGCATTTCAAATTCATTGTGTTCCTATCGTTTAGTGACACATTCATCATGATTGATCAGAGTGTTGGCAACACTGGCCCAGGCTGCGATGGAAGCCAGAGATTCATTCGACATGGCATTGGCATGCGGCTCTAATCCTCCTGCCGATTCTCCGTTCAGATAAAACTGGATCTTGCCGGACTTGAAGTCCGCCGTACATACCACATGTGTCCATTCGCCAGCCGCTGGTCCGCGATCAGCCAGAACCACAGTGTCCCCGCAAATGAAACGCAAACCACCATGCAAATCCAACAGCAGGCCATCCGCTTTGCCCGGAGTGATTTTATCCCACAGACGTCCCCCACCAGCAGCGGCTGGCTTGACCCAGGCTTCCAGCGTCAGTCCCCCGGAAAATTCCATAGCCGCAGTTTTCTGAAACGTCTCAGGTCCACCCGAGGAAGGCAGCGCACTGGAAATCACTGCCTTCACCGCGCCGACAACGTCTTGATCACGTGACAAGGCGGCCAAGCCCTTGACCTGAGCCTCACTCATGGGCACCGCGAAAACGCTTGCTCGACCAAATTCGCCTGCAAACTTCTCCTGCCCACTGGGAGTCGAACCTAGACGAAAGTCGTGCGTGTTGGCTGGCAACCCAAACTCAACCGTTGACTTGCGATAATCACCAAATTCTCCATTGGAAAGATACTCAAGAGCTGCTTCAGGATTGGCAAGAAAATGATCGCGTTGAGCTACATAGAGACGTTGAATGACCAGGCTTTCCTGTTGACTGGGATGGCGACTGGTCAGCATCCGAAACATGTCGTTAGCAATTGCATCATCAGCATTTCTTCCATGCTGATCCAGTAGCCGCTGACCCAGCGCACGGCCCGCCTCGACAAACTGCGGTCCGTTCAACATAGCCAACGCTTGCAGTGGTGAGGAAGTACGTTCACGCTTGACGCGACAGACATCCCGTTTGGCAGCATCAAGTGCCATCATGACGGGCGCTGGTCCCGTACGTTTCCAATAGGTGTAAAGTGACCTCCGATACAAACCCTCTCCTTTGTCGGGGGAGGACGGTTTGAAAGAGGCAGCCAGTTCATACGGTTTCACGGGTGGTCCACCGATCTTGTCCACCAACAAGCCACTAGCGGCGAGAACATTGTCCCGCAACATTTCTGCAGGCCAGCGATAGGAGGGCGCACGAGCCAAAAGCTCATTCTCCGGATCAATCTTCAACAATTGCCCGGATACGACACTCGATTGCCGATAAGCGGTTGACATCACCATCTGCTTCAACAACCGCTTCACATCCCAACCACTTGCAACGAAATCGTTTGCCAACCAATCGAGCAACTCAGGGTGCGTTGGCAATGCACCCTGCCTGCCAAAATCCTCGGGAGTGCGGACAATCCCATGACCAAAAACGAGTTGCCAATAATGGTTAACGGCGACTCGAGCAGTGAGAGGATGATCGGGATCCATCATCCATTTTGCAAGTCCAAGCCGATTCGATGGTAGCGACGGGTTCATGGCTGGCAGCACGTCAGGCGTCGCTGCCTGAACTTGCTCCATGCGGTTGCTGTATTCACCGCGTTGCAACACAAAAGATTCTTTGGGCTGTGGCAATTCACGCATCACCATGATCTCGGTCGCCCGATCAAGCGTAGTGCACAGTTGTGCTCTCAGTGATGCCAACTGTGTTCGAAACTCAACATGCTGGTCTGAGGCATTCAACGTCAAGTGCTGGATCAACATTCTCCGCTGCACATCCGAAATTTGTTCCACACCTTTGAGATTCTTCAACTGGTCGAGGATTTTTTGTTGATCATGTTTCAGTGCGACTTCCAAATCCGATATTTGTCGATCAAAAACCCGAAACGATGAAACTTCCCCTTTGGTGAAACCACGATCTCGAAATCTGGCACCGATGGCAATCGTGTTCCCTCCACCACCCGTAATGTTTTTGGTCAATTTGTCTTTAACAACATCGACCTCTGCACGTTTGCCATCAATAAAAATTGAAATGCCTTTGGCTGAGCTGCTTCCGTCGTAGGTGACCGCCACATCAACCCAGCGTTTCACAGGAATCACTTGTCTGGTTTTCACACTGATGGCGTTGCCTGGCCAGAAATGAATCAAAGACGCACTCAACTTGCCATCCTCAATCAACAACTCATAACCACGACTCCCGGCATCAGTCCAAGCTCTTGAGCGATGAAAAACGACGGCACGCTGTTTTGCATCAGGGGTTTTTAGTGACAGACTGACTGAAAACGGTGCATGACGTTTGAAGTTACCAGTTTTCAAGGTAATCGCATCGTCACCGGTCAACTGTGCTGCAGGCTGACCACGCCGATCGGTTGTCTTTGAATTACGGCCCCCGACCACGTTAAAATCGACTGTTTCGACCGGGTCACTACCCTGGGCCTGTAAAGCAACTTCCACCAACTCAGCTTTTGGCAAAGCGTTGAACCTGGTTGTTTCCGGTTCTTCGATTGCATCAAGCTGCGATTGCAGTGCCACAATCTGCTTCTTCTGTTCATCATTGAAGATTGCAAGCGTGGGCGTTGGCACTGAATTGGTGAAGTATGAATAGAGCCCTGATTCATCGATGTTGTTGAAGTAGGAAAACAGCTGGTAATATTCTTTCTGTGATAGCGGATCGTACTTGTGATCATGACACCGGGCGCATTCAAGCGTGAGCCCCATGAAAGCGGTAGCAAAGGTCTGCGTTCTGTCCACGACATACTCAACGCGAAACTCTTCCTCAACACTGCCACCTTCAACTTTTTGAGGGTGCAAACGATTGAAAGTCGTCGCCAATACCTGGTCATCCGAGGCCTCCGGAAGCAAATCACCTGCCAGTTGCTCGATGACGAACTGATCATACGACATGTTTGAATTGAAGGCTCGGATCACCCAGTCACGCCACGGCCAGACATACCGGTCACGGTCCACTTGATATCCGTAGGTATCGCTGTACCGAGCAACATCCATCCAGTCCGAAGCCATCCGCTGGCCATAATGATCTGAACGCATCAAGCGATCGACCAGCTTGCCATAGGCATCCGTAGAGTTATCACCCAAAAAGGCATCCATTTCACTCAGCGTCGGTGGCAATCCGGTCAAATCCAGCGTGACACGTCGTATCAATTTTTCGCGGGATGCCAACGTTGAATAACCCAAGCCCCGAGACTCCAGCTTGGACAGCAAAAAGTGGTCAATCTGATTACTTACACGCCCTTGCGAGACAACCTTGGGCAGGTCAGGTTGCCCTCGCTTTTCGAAGGCCCAATGTTTTTTCCAGATCGCACCCTGTGCTATCCACTCGGAAATCAGCTTTTTCTCTTCCTTAGAAACGGCAAGGTTCGATTCCGGGGGTGGCATCACCTCATCGATATCATCAGAAAAGATACGTCTGACAAGTTCACTGGCTTCTGGTTTTCCCGGAACGAGAACGTCAAACGCTGCCTCTTTCAGATCCAATCGCAGCTCTGCTTCGCGTGTACCGCTGTCTGGACCATGGCAAACATAACAACGATCTGAAAGGATCGGTCTGATATCGCGATCGAAATCCACTTGTCCCGCTGCCTGCTGCGCAAACGCAACACACAGAAAACAGTGAGAAGACAGTGCAAGGATCAAGCTGAATTTTCGCATCTACTTTTTGGTTCCATACAAGGAAAAACCGTCGCCGTCCCTGTGAGGCAATAACGCGTTTGA
Source organism: Planctomycetaceae bacterium (assembly GCA_002862205.1). Classification (GTDB taxonomy): domain Bacteria; phylum Planctomycetota; class Planctomycetia; order Pirellulales; family Pirellulaceae; genus Rubripirellula. The sequence goes on from PKCN01000010.1 coordinate 7,295, forward strand.
CATGAACAGGATGTACAAGTCACAACACATCCATGAATCTCCGAGAGTTTCTGTCAGAGGAGTCCACGATACATTCACCAGTTCACTGTGTTCACATTATGCCCACCACAACCCACAACGTCTTGTAGAAAAGTGTTAACAATTTACACATTTGACTCGTAATCAGAGTCCCGGTGCGGCTCAATCACACGATCGTCGCGAACAATCTTCCCATCTTCTCGCTCACACCCCGTGTTGATCGAAAAACATGGCTCGATGTCGTTGTGAATTCACTGTGGGCACACCACGGGTTCCTGACCCACGGCACACCTGCCCAAAGTCATGGCGCTCACAATGACAGACCGCAGAGGCATTTGAAATTGTGTGGCAGGACACTCAGCGGGACCCGATTTCAGAGTCGCCATGGACCGAAGAGGATCACTTCTGACATGTTCAAATGCAGGCCCGCTCTAAAGATGGAACGATGACTACCCAAATTAATAGGAATGAGTGGCACAGCCCCCTTAACCAACACCCACACGCAGAAAACCGTATTAGCAGGGCCGTTTTAACGCGTGCACGATCGATTTTGTGATTCTTATTGGATAGGAGCCTTGGAAATCATGAAACACATCACCAATTCAATCGGCCTTGAGTTCGCGTCCATCCCAGCGGGCGAATTCAAGATGGGAAGCATGGAGGGCGATGAGGACGAACGTCCGATTCACGCCGTCACCATCAGCGAAGATTTTCATCTTGGGTGCTATCCCGTCACCCAACGTCAATACGAAAAATTGATGGGTGAAAACCTGAGCACGTTTCGAGGTTTGAATTATCCCGTGGAGCGTGTCAGCTGGAATGATGCCAACGAGTTTTGCCGTCGGCTGTCAGAGTCAACGGCAGAACGGGACGCAGGTCGCATTTATCGCTTGCCCACGGAAGCAGAATGGGAATATGCATGCCGCGGCGGAGCGGAGACTCGATACTGCTTTGGCGACGATCCTTCTGCGCTCGGCGACTTTGGCTGGTTCAAGCAAAATGCAGAAGAAACCACGCATGCGGTGGGAGAGAAAAAACCCAATGAATGGGATCTCCACGACATGCATGGGAACGTTTGGGAGTGGTGCCACGATTGGCTGGGAAATTATTCGCCCGAGTTGGCGATCGATCCTCAGGGTCCGGAATCAGGAACACGGCGTATTTTCCGTGGTGGCAGTTGGCGCGACGATTCTGACGACTGCACTTCGAGCTTTCGCCTTCGCTTACCACCAAGTTCACGTTACTGCCTGCTCGGTTTCCGAGTTCACCTGCAGCATCGAAAGTAAGCGTTACACACGTTCAAATCCAGAACACCTTGAACGAGGTTGCGTTGGCCGATCAAGCCAGAATTTCCTGAACAACCTTGCCGGGTTGCCCATCTGTCAATGTCTGGTCGCGATTGCTGCGATTGAAGATCAGATCCTGATGATCCAGACCAAACAGATGCAACAGCGTCGCGTGATAATCATAGTGGTTCACAACATTTTCAATCGCTTTGTGTCCCCATTCATCAGTCTTACCGTGAACATGGCCAGCCTTGAACCCTCCCCCTGCCAACCACATGCTGAATCCGTAGGTATTGTGGTCCCGTCCGATTTTTGTTTTCCCGGCATCGTTTTGAACAACGGGCAGCCGTCCCATCTCGCCACCCCAATGCACAACCGTCGAATCAAGTAAACCACGTTGCTTAAGATCCTTGACTAACGCGGCAGAAGGGCGATCAACTTTTTGGCAAGCAGCTGGAAGTCGACTGGCAATACTGCCGTGACTATCCCAAAGCTGGTTTGCGGTATACACCTGAACGAACCGCACCCCACGCTCAACCAACCTGCGAGCGATCAAACAACGACTCCCATAATCCGCAGTCGCTTTCTCGTGCAACCCATACATTTCCTGAGTCTTTTTACTTTCCTGGCTCAAGTCGAGTGCTTCAGTAGCAGATGTTTGCATCCGGGCAGCTAACTGATAACTGGCAATCCGGGCCTGAAGATCGGTGCTGTCAGGATACCCGGTGAGATGATTTGCATTGAGTTGCTCGAGGTATTCGAGCGCACGACGTTGAGCCTTGCCCTTGAGATGAGCGGGAGGTGTCAAATCGAGAATACGAGGTTCCCGTGGTCGGACAACCGTACCCTGATAAATCGACGGCAGCCAGCCGTTGGACCAATTCTCAACTCCCAGCACAGGCAACTGTCCGGGATCAATCAGTGACATGAAAGCGGGCAGACTATCGGACTCGCTGCCCAATCCATAAGTCAACCAGCTACCAAGTGAGGGTCGGCCTTCGACTGTCCGCCCTGACTGCAATGCCCGGATCGATTGACCATGGTTATTCACGCCGGTATGCATCGATCGAATCAAGCAGATATCGTCTGCGATGGATCCGGTATGTGGAATCAGCTCGGACAGCTCCATCCCGGACTGTCCGTGAGGCTGGAATTTCCACGGACTGTGAAACACCTTTGAACTGGACTGCGCGGCATTGTCATACTTGACCTCCCCAGGAAATTCTTTTCCATCGTACTTTGCCATTTCAGGCTTGGGGTCAAACATGTCGTGGTGGCTGGGGCCGCCCTGCATCCACAGCGAGATCATGGCCCGTGCTTTGGGCTCACCGGGAGGTACCTTGGGTGTCGTGTCGTGGATACGCTTTTGCAGATCGGGCTTCTTGACCTCCGCCATGCTCCGGTTCTGACTGATCAGCCACGCTAACGCGACACTGCTGACGTTCATTGCGCCAGACGCCAGAAAATGACGACGTGAACCAGCGGCGTATTGTTTGGAGTGTCTCTTCATGGCAATCTCAATCAACGTAAAGAAACTCGTTTGACCCCATCAACATCTGGCACATCACCGCCAATGCCTCAAGCTCAGCACTTTTGGCAGGCGGCTTCCCATCAGAAGCTTTGTAATCTGCCTGTTGTTCAAAGACCGATCGCTGTTCGACAAGAAACTGCAATGTTGCTTCGCGTTCCCGTGTGCTCGGATGGCGACAGTAAACCGCTTGCCATGCCGCATCAATCTGCTCTGCGGTATCCAATCCAAGCTGCTCTGCGGTATCCAATCCAATCTGCTCTGCGGTATCCAATCCAAGCTGGGACAAGTGCTCGGCAAAATGTCGCGAGTAAGTCAGCAGCAACTCACTGTTCATCATCAACAGTGACTGGGTAGAAGCGGTTGAGACGTTCCGCTTGTCACAGTTGGGTGACATGGGCGGTTGGTCAAAAGCTTCCAGAACAGCCAATGGCCTGCTACGTCGCATTTGTATGTAAATGCTGCGACGATACTGTTCCCCCTTCATATCGATGACACTACCCGGCCGTCCGGCATTCGAGTTATCTTTGCCAATGACGAATCGACCCACGCGATCTGCCATCACAGGCACAGCTGGCCCGCGCGATTTGGTGTTCAATTTTCCTGAGATATCGAGAATACAATCACGAACAATCTCGGCGTCCAGACGTCGCAACCTTCCAGAACCAAACAAGGTATTGTCCGGATCCACTCGGTTCCTGTCTGCATGGTTGGTAACGGCTTGCCGCCAGGCGCGTGATTGCAGGATCAGTCGGTGCAGATGCTTCAAACTCCATCCACTTTCGATGAATTCGACAGCCAGCCAATCCAGCAATTCAGGATGCGAGGGTGCCATTCCCTGCACGCCGAAATCTCCCGGTGTCTCCACAAGTCCCCGCCCGAAATGTTGTCGCCAAACGCGATTGACAATGACGCGTGAGGTCAGCGGATAATCCGGGTGAGTCAATCGCTTTGCCAATGCCAGGCGTCGACCACTGGTAGCAACATCGCTTGTCTCTGCAGGAATGCTCGGCAAACTGCTGTTCAGCGAGACAACGCTCAAACCACCCGGCTGCAATTCCTGTCGTGTCTGATCCGGGTTGCCTCTGAAAAGCAGGTGAGTTGCCGGCAACCGCCCTGGTTGTTCAGTGATTGCTCGAATGAACTCCTGCTTTGGTTTGGTCGCACGTATCTCCGTTGCCTTCGCCGTCAGTGCCTTGAGTTCGTCGGCAGCCTTGCGATCGTACAGGTACAAGGAACCGGAGGTGACATTCAGACTGGGATGTTTCTTGAATAACTGATTTTGCTCAGGCGTGCGTTTAGCTGCGGCAGTTTCGTGCGCAGCTCGAGCCAACTCATGCACCGATTCTGGTAATTCCTTCAACTGTTTCTCAAACGTTGCGGAAATGAACACCTTTTGCTGGCCGGTGCGTTGCGCATCCACCTTCTTGGCTTCGACCTCAATCTCTGCAGCCCGTTTGCGGTCCTCATCGGTGTACAAAGATACTCGACGCTTTGTGGGCACCTGCCACTTTTCGGGATCAAACGCAGGCTGAAAAATTGCCCGAAACCGGTAGTAATCCGCTTGGCTGATTGGATCGTAACGATGGTCATGGCACTGGGCACATCCCACCGTCAGCCCCAGAAAGGAGGATGACACAATGCGAATGGTATCAGCCATCGTGTCATGACGCGCCTGCAACTTGTCGGCGACCGTACCACCCGTACCGTCGGGTGCCATACGCAAAAATCCAGTAGCAGCTAGACGCTTTGCATCAGCCGATGAAAGATTTTTCAAGGGTGAAGTGACCAACTCATCACCGGCAAGTTGCTCCGTGATGAACTGATCAAATGGCATATCAGCATTGAACGACTCGATCACGTAGTCACGATACCTCCAGGCATCAGGGCGTTCTGAATCAGCATCCGTGTAGCCTTCGCTATCTGCATACCCGGCAACATCCAACCAATGCCGTGCCCAGCGCTCTCCGTAATGGGGTGACTCCAGCATCGTATCGACTGTAACCGACCATGTTTTTTCAGCACTTTCGGCCGAGGCCATCGAATCGACAAAGCTTTGAACCGATTCCGGGCTCGGTGGAAGCCCAAGTAGATCCAGCGATAAACGTCGCAACAATTTTCGCGGAGGTGCCGTCGGGCTGAACTCCAGATCATGTTTTTTCAATTCACTCAGCAGATATGCGTCGATTGGATTTGCAACCAGATCGGGATTCACTTGAGTTGGGACGGCGGGTCGTCGAATCGGCTGCAACGACCAATGGGCCTTGTCTTCCGCAGTGAGATAGGGCTCCCAACCGAGACTCTCGGGTTCCTCTCGGACTGTGCCGGCTCCCGCAACAATCCAATCGTGAATGATACGTAGTTCCTTCTTGCTGATCTGCTTGCTTTCGTCTGGTGGCATTTCACCGTCACGCAAACGCTGATACAGCGGACTCTCCTCCGGTTTTCCTGGCACAATGGCTGCCCCTGAATCACCACCCCGATGCATGAACCGGACCAATCTGAGATCGAGATTTCCCTGAACCTCAGGCTCTTCCCCATGGCATTGAAAACAGTGCGCACGAAGAATCGCCCGCACATCGGTTTCAAACCGCAGGGGCGCATCAGATTCAGCCCGCAAATATGCGGTGAACACCGAGGCAAATAAGACAGCGCAAGTTAGACGGAGCATGGAACATTGCGGCAAGGTGGGCGATCGAGCGGGACCCTGATTGTGATCTGTTTCGATCCGAGGGCCCCCCCATTGTACTCAAGTTCCAGATCGTTTGTGGCTGCGACACCGTGCTCGCCAAATGCGAGTTCCCCGTGTTTGACTGGAAAGGAGATCACCTCAGATCGTCGCTACGCGAAGCAATGAGCTGAAATCACTCATTACTGCCGAAGATCTCGCGTGGAACGTCCCTGCATTTACTTCTCACTTTTGGCCGTTTTTCGACTCAATACCAACTGCTGCAGTTGCTCGGACAATACCTTGAGTTGGTCCTTGGACAAGGACTTTACCCTGTTTTCCGTCTCATCATGATCGGACGTGTGATCGTACAATTCACGAGCGACGACCTCCCCGCTGTCAAACTTTCGCCACTCGGTGTAACGCACTCGATCAGTTCGCATTGAATACCCCATGTAAATTGGAGGTTTGCCGCGAGGGTAGTTTGGGCGAGGTATTTGAGTCAAAGCAAAACGCGTCGCACCAATCGCATCCATTGAATTCCTCAAATCAGGGACCAGGCTGCGCCCAGCCAGACCATCGGGATTCGGGAAACCGCAAAGCTCTGTCAAAGTGGGGAACAGATCAACTAATTCGGTAATTGCAGTAATGCGTTGCGGTTCGGCTTGACCCGGAACGGCCACGATCAGCGGAACATGAGCATCAAGCTCAAAGACCGTTGTCTTGCGAGTCAAGCCATGCTCACCCAGATGCAGTCCATGATCAGAAAAAAACACGACGATTGTATTTTCACGCAATGACAATTCATCGAGCGTTCCTAACACTCTGCCAATCTGGTGATCCAGATAGCTGATTGCAGCCAAATGTCCATGGTGCATCTCTTGCAGCAATTCTGAATCTTCACCACCGCGATAGCGGGCACTGGTCAGTGCCATTTCAGGGACTTCTCGCGGAGGTTTTAAATGGCGTGGTAAGGGAATCAGGGATCGTTCATAGAGATCCCAGTACTTCTTGGGGGCGTTGAAAGGTGTGTGTGGTTTCCAAAATCCCACCGCCAGAAAAAAAGGATTTTCACGCTCAGCACACTCCCGCAATACCCGCGATGCCAAGGTCGCAACTCGACCATCAAAGTAGGCCTCATCAGAAACATCTCGACATTCCATTCCACCCACACCTGAAGCGAGATTAGCAGGCAACACCCCATCCACCTGCGGTTTGTCACGTCCATGACTGTTGTAATGAAGCCGTGAAGGAACACTCCATGAAACGGAATCACCCTTCCATTCATCCTGACGCCAATTGTGAAAAATCTTCCCAACACACTGGGTGTGATAACCATGACTTTTGAAGAACTGGGGAAGCGTCACGACATCAGGCGAATGCACACGAAAATGGGTGGGCAAGTCCCACACCTGCAGTTGATCTGGACTCTTCCCCGTCAGAAGAGATGCCCGAGATGGATTGCATACTGTCTGTTGGCAATAAGCTCGTTCAAATAATGAACCCTGCGATGCAAGTTTATCAATATTTGGCGAACGAACGTGTCTCTGCCCATAACAGCCCAGTTCGACTCGCAGATCATCAACCGCGATGAACAGGACGTTTTTTCGTGTCACTGTGGCAAGCGGGTCTGTTTGCTGGGCAACCGGATCGCTGTGCTGGGCAACCGGATCGCTGTGCTGGGCAACCGATTCTTCGGAACCTGCACTGACAACCAGCACCATCCCGACACAAAACCAAACTGAGTGAGTGAAATTCTTGATGCACAAAACGCCATCTTCCTTTTGAAAACAAACATTATAAAGGGAAACGCGTCAGGATTGATTTGGGATACAATCGGTTGTGAAATCACGCCCTATTGTCCGCCCATCCCGAGTCCGTCCATTCCGAAGGTTGAATTATAAATGCGTCGCCCTATTTTTGCTGCCGCTGTCTATACACCCCTGATTGTATTCTCACTGACATCATTCGCATGCAGTTTGATTGCTGGCGTAAATGGGGCATTGGCCAACGAAGCCGTCGAAAAGTCTACGCCTCCCAATGTGATTCTGATTGTGGTCGATGACATGGGCTGGATGGATCTTTCCTGCCAAGGCAGTGATTATTACAAAACGCCCAACATCGACCGAATCGCCCAAGAGGGCATGAGATTTACCAATGGCTACGCTGCCTGTGCTGTCTGCTCACCGACTCGGGCGGCATTGCAAACGGGTCGTTATCCGGCACGTATCGGTGTCACCGACTGGATCCGCAGTCTGTTTCAACGTGGCAAGCTTGGCACACCCGAAAAAAATCCCACGGAATATGTGGGTGGCAAAAATCGAAAACTGCTTTGTCCACCCAATCCGTTCTGGATGGAACACGATGAAGTAACGGTTGCGGAAGTACTTGGATCTCATGGCTACAAGACTGCTTACATCGGCAAATGGCACCTGGGTGATGAAGCGTGGTATCCACCAGGACAAGGTTACGACGAGAATCGTGGTGGATGTGATTACGGACAACCACCTTCCTATTTTGATCCCTACAATCAACCCAAGCATCGACACCCGATGATTCGAGCCGGCATTCCATCATTGCCAGGCCGTAAAGCGGGTGAATTCCTGACCCATCGCGAGGCAGATGAAGCAGTTCAGTTGATCCGTCAATGGAAAGACGAACCCTTCTTCATCAACCTGGGCCACTATGCAGTGCACACTCCGATTCAGGCCATTGATGAAGTGGCTGCCAAGTACAAGCAGGATGGAAAATCGGATGTAAACGCAAAGTACGCGGCGATGGTGGAGTCCATTGATGATTCCACACAGCAGATTCTTCAGACGCTTCAGGAATTGAACCTCGATGATCGCACGATGATCATTTTCACGTCAGACAACGGGGGTTTGGACAACGGAGGTCGGCCCACCGAAAACGCTCCTCTTCGCAGCGGCAAAGGCTATGCCTATGAGGGTGGAATCCGTGTTCCCTTTCTGGTTCGGTGGCCCGGGCAGATCGAACCGGGAACCCTCTCGGATACCCCTGTCTGTTCAATCGACGTCTTTCCAACCATCCTAGACGCCGTCGGTGTAACAGCACCAACAGACCGCGAAATCGATGGTTTGTCACTGTTGCCCCTATTGAAATCCGCTGGTCAAACGCCGTTGAAACGCGACGAGTTGATCTGGCATTTCCCCCATTACCGACATGCTCCCGGACCCTACAGCATCCTTCGCAAAGGAAATTGGAAATTGATCCAATTTGATGAGGGGATTTCCGAACTGTATGACTTGGAAAATGATCTATCCGAATCGAACAATCTGGCAGAGCAGGATGCGGAAAAAGTCAAAACGATGCGGGCTCGACTGTCTGCAATTCTGGAATCAATGGATGCCAAACGCCCCATCGCCAATCCAGAATTTTCGCGTTGAAACGAGGGTCGTCCAACCGTTGGCACGGCAAAATCATGCATCAGGAATTCCAGTCGCTAATGCACACTTCCAGTCGCCGCTGAAAATTCCCAGTCGCTACTGCGAATTCCCAGTCGCTATTGGGGCCGTCGATTCAGAGTGTAATAGGCATTGGGATGAAGCAGCGGCTTTCCGGCTTCACTTCGTACACCGTCGGCTTCCAGGGCGTGCACAAAGAGTTCACGCAGACCCTCCATCACCAAACGGACACGACGTCCATCGTCTGAGACAACCGCCGAACTGATATTCAGATCCTTTTTCTGTATTTCATCGCTGCCATACGCGGCATGGTACAGATAGGTGTGACTTTGCATGGTGTAGGATGCTGGATCACCTGCAGTTTCAGGGTCGACCGGCAGGGTAAAGAGCAATTCAAACCCATCTGAGGTCGCTCGCATTTCCTGAATTTCGAACGGTGTTTTTCCGGTCCAAACCAGACGCTGCAAGCCGTAACTGGCATTTCCAAGGCTGCTCCAGCCACGGTTGGTCAGCCCTGCAAACATGCTGCCATCTGCACCTTGAGCCAACCGCAGGACAGCTGATGCAAATCCACTTCGAAATGGAAAACATGCCCCCTGATATTCACCTCCGACTTTTTCAAGAAAGACACGATTGACGCCCGCCTGGGTGAATTCACCGACAAAAAACTGACCCGCGAATGGTCCGAACTTTCCATCACTCGTGTCCAGCATGATGTCAGTCGGCGACTGTCCCGCTCGCTTATAAGGAAACCAGACGGCCGGAGGTCGTAACTGAGGAAACTGCTTCATGGCTTCTGGAATTGGCACACCGGCGGGCACCTTCTTCACTCCCTGGATCGTCGAGCCAGGTTCGTTCATCGATGCCAATGCCTCGGCATGATGAAAGAACACTCCCGGCCTTAAATGGTGCAAGGAGTTGGTTGCCACCCAATTTCCCTGCTGATCGGTATAAAACATGTCACCCGCGGCATTGGCCCCCAGACCTGCGGGCGATCGCATCCCGGCACACATCGGAACCAGCTTCCCCTGAGGGGTCACGACCATGCCCCAACCGCGCCAGCGGCCCTGACGATAACCCAGCGGTGCATCAGGAACGGCTCGCTTGAGTTGGTCGCCCTTGAGCCCCATCCCAATGTTCAAAGTCAGCCAAAGATTGCCCTTGGCATCGAGTTTGGGACCAAACGCATATTCGTGATAATGCCCGGTGACCGCCCAACCCTTTGCCGCTGTCAAGTACTCATCGGCAATATCATCACCGTCGACATCACGCATTTTGGTCAGTTCACTACGCTGAGCCGTGTAGAGAGCGCCATCATGCTGCAACAGCCCCAACGGTTCATGCAAAGCACTGGCAAAGCGTTTGTAGGTCACGTTCACTGCGGGTTCGTCATAAACTCCATCCAATATCCAGATCTCGCCTTTCCGAATGGCCACCGCTAAACGCTGATCATCAAGAAATGTCATCCCACTGATTTCCAGTGGCAATCCCTCTGGCGAAGGCTTCCAATTTTTGGACCGTGATTCCGTGGGAGCCTTGCTGGTCGCCACTGAAAGTAGCCGATAGTAGTCTTTCTCAGCGGCCGCCATCCTGCTCATGGGGCCGAATCCCATGAGACACAATACCACCACACCAATGAACTGCATCAAGTTTGATCGTTGCATCACCATACGTACTCCACCACAACCATCTGTTGATCATTTCCATCGAGAGGCACGACCCACCGTTCGCTTTCTTGCGTTTTGATAATTCTGTTTCCTGACCCGTTGTCTTGCTCACGCACTACTGCAAGATGAGCCTGCAATCCATCGCCATTGACCTGGATCGTCGCCTGTCTTTGCAACTTTGTCGCCTGATGAATACATAGGTTCAATACGCCTGATTCATCCATTGCTTTGGCAGCTTCATTTTCCACACGTTGTATTTTCCATTGCCGGCGTAGCCCCCTTCGTTCCAACGGTTCAATACGTTCTTCGATTTGCCACTGCGCGAACCGATACAAGAAGGTGGGCACGCCTTTTGAATCCAGCCGATAGCCTCGAAACTGATACAACGCTTCCTGGTTCTTCCACGCTGGCCAAACCACATTTCCAGGATCAAGCACAGCAAAGGGTGAACCTTGAGGGAAACGAACAAGCGATTCACCAAGAGGGTCTGCGGGTGGTGTAAAACGCTCAAACCACGTTCCTCTGGCGTCAATAAAACGTCCTTTCCAGGCAGACGCCAAACGAATTTGCTCGGAATCAAATGAGTAGTGGGTCTGCTGCGGAAAACCGACTGCGATGGCGTGCGTCCCCGCATCCTGCATGAACGAACGCAGCACCACAGGTCGCCCGGCAGGTCGCAATTCATAGTTCTGCGAACGGACTTTTTCAATCTTTGCCGGCAATGGCTGGTTGGTCAGATCTTTCAGATAAAACCACAGTGATGCGATTTGTTTCTCGACGTTACCCTCCAACAGATCCGGACGATTGCTTTTACCATCTGGAAAGAAGGTCGGCATTCGCGTACGGCTTTTCAGCGCACCGGGATCAAGCACAAAATCATGAAACCATTCTGGTCGAACACGTGACGTGATTCCGGCAAGATCCAAGCCAACCACCCCGGGCAAGCTTTCCCCCCGGTACAAGTGACATTCAACACAACCCGTTCCCGACAGTTCATGGCCGGCGCGAAACATCAAATCGCTGGATTTACCGAAAACCAACGATTCACTTTTATCCCCCGCCTGATCAGCGACCGGTAAATTCTCGACCAGATCCTTGACTGCGTTGGCATGATAAGCAGGCATGCGGGCTTTCATATGGCGACGGTAAGCAGTCGTGCGGTGATCAAAAACCGCTTTCAAAATCTTGGACTTCAGCTTGTTTCCAACACCTGTCAAAGGCGGTGGCAAGCGTCCCTCGTCGCCCAGATCTACCTGCTTGACCATTTCAAAGTACGCCTTGCGGTATCGACCAACACCACCCAGCGACTCAGCATTTCGGCCATTCACAAGTACGGTGTCACGCTGATGACATGCGTAGCAGTTCAGTTTCAGCATGTGACGATGCACCAACTGCCCTGCATTGGATTCAGCGATCGAAGTATCCGAATGAAACATGCCCTTGATCGCCTCGGTCTGTAACTGATCAAGTTCATACTCCGGCATGCCAGCAGCAGGGTTTGTCAGGCAATTTTCAGTACTATCAGGATTCAACTCAGCCCATGCGGTCGCCATCTTTGGGGACGCGACATCAGTTACCTGATGGCAATTACGACACTGCAACTCGACAAACAAGGACTTTCCTTCTTCAATCATCGCGGCATCATCTTCGAATCCAGGGATTGCGGTTTCTGTAACTTTTTTGCCAAGCAGATACGCGGTGATGTCTGCCGCCTCACTGGGTGACAAACGCATGTTTGGCATTCGGGCACCCTCGCGAATCGACTCAGGGCGAATCAAGAACATGGTCAATGCTCGACGGGTGTATTTACCAGCCAGATCTCCATGTGGAACAGACTCCACACGCCGAGCGGCCCGCAACAGGCCGAGTTCCTGCAATTCCTCGGAATCAAGCTGCGTTATCATCTGATCAATCGCAGTGGGTGTCGTCTGATAGGTCTTTTGATTTGGATCAGGCTGGTGACAAGCAACACACCCCACTGTGTGATAGAGTTGCCTACCTCGCACCGGGTCACCCTGATTCCAAAATTCATGCAAAACGGCTACGGCACCTGTTGCACGCACTGTCTCAAATGGCTTCGACTGGGTACCTAAGAATGCCACCAATTTGTTGATCGCAGATTGCCGCTGTGCTGGATCGAGATGACCCAACATATGAGGCATGGTCGTACCAGATTTCTTGCCACTGGGATCAGCAAGGTATTCCCGCAGCCAGCTCGCTGAAAAACGCTTTGCAGTACCGACCAGTGTCGGCCCCGCCTTGGGCGTTAATTGAGAATTTTCTGATTCATGACATGCCACACAACTCAATTCGGAGATCAGCAAACCGCCCGCTTCAGACGGGCTTAAATCACCATGTCTCGCAAATCTTTCGAATCCAGCGACAAAGGGCGGATCCGTCGTTTCGCCACGACTGTCCACAACATCCAACACGAGAAAAAGCAGCACCGCCAAACCCGCGACAATTGTGATTCGCGGGTGCCAGGAAGAGACAGTGGACATGGAAAACAGCAATCCTGAAGGCAGGTTAGATAGGATCCAAAGGTAGGCCTGCCTTCCAGTCTAACTACTCGCACCACTCACCGCATTGTCCATCAGGCTGGTACCTTTCAAAGGGGACGACCTCTCCATGGGCCCAATCTCGCACCACTCCATGGCAAAGAATCCTCTGCATTGGGAGCAACTTTCAGCTCAAAGTAATTTCAATTCTCCGGTAATGGCATCTATTTTCGATGCTTCATCCGGTCCAATTGCCAAACAGGTATTCGTTGGCACTCCATGAAATTCCGTTTTACCGCTATCAGTAATCATGTGCACCTCCAAACCCTGCTGGCTTGCCAGATCACGAATCGCCAGCAGTTCATCCTCAGTTTCCACACGACAACATATTTTTGCGAACCCTCCCAACAGCCATGCTTTGGCAGCCTCATCAAAGTCATCCATCGACACAACTCCCGAAACTTTCAATCTTGAGCTGAGAAATGCCAGCGATGCATGCGCCCCTTGGGCAATTTGCTTGCCCCGTCGCATGTTCAAATCATGACGCATCACGATGACCTGCTTGAAAGTTCGATCCTGAAGTAATGTTTCCTGACTCACGCTTGCTTCCTTGTGTATCTAACATTAACCGCAGCATCCATTTCGGACGACAAGCGACGCCATGATCACTTCCTGAACTTCTCCCGAATTTCGCTGAACCACAAGTCTATCCTGACTTGGATCAGATACGAAACGAGGTTTCTCCAGTCGTGAATTTCGAAGCCAGCCGGGGTTTGGCATTGGGTATATCCTCATCGCCACCCCATCGGAGGGGCGCGGATACTGCATTGCACAAGCGTATGATAGGGCGCGTTATGATATGAACGGGTCAGCGTTGCTTTCGCCACATAGAGAGAATGTCGATCCCGCCCATCAGTATCCCGATCCCATGAACCAGTAACAAATCGCGTCTGACTGGCCAGCTCTGTTGTCACACCTTACACGGGTATCCATCCTTTTGTTCCTTCGCCATATCCCACTCATGTCCTATCAGCTTTTCCGGTTCTCAAATTCGAAATCTGACATTTCACCTTTGTCTTCTCTGGTTTCAGTGATAACGCGATCCTTGGTTGTTCTGTCCACCATCGCTTTCATGACTTTTTCTGGCGTCATGTTGCAGGCGGAAGAACCGAAACCTGAAGCAACACTTCTTGGTGAGCACGGATACGCAAAATCGGGTGACACACGGATTCATTACGTCACCGCTGGCGAAGGTCCATTGCTGGTGATGATTCACGGCTTCCCGGATTATTGGTACACGTGGCGGAATCAAATGCCCGAGCTGGCAAAATCTTTTCAGGTGGTCGCGTTCGATCAACGGGGCTACAACCTGAGCGATCAACCTGCCGGGATCGAGAATTACTCGATGCCAAAGTTGGTGAGTGATGTAAAGGCAGTAATTGATCACTTTGATCGTGAAGAAGCTGTCGTGATGGGGCACGATTGGGGCGGTGCCGTTGCTTGGTCCTTTGCGATGGCCTACCCCAAGATGGTAGATCGCCTGGTCATCCTGAACCTTCCCCACATGAACGGTCTGCGACGGGAACTGGCAAACAACCCAGAACAACGGAACGCATCCGCGTATGCCAGACGTTTCCAAACCCCAGAGGCTGCTTCACAACTGACAGCCAACGGTCTCGCTTTTTGGGTCAAGGATCCTGAAGCCAGAAAAAAGTATGTGAAGGCCTTTGAAAGATCATCATTCGAAGGAATGCTGAATTATTACAAAGCGAACTATCCAAGGCCGCCCTACACAACGCAAAATCCAGCAATGCCCAAGGTTCAGTGTCCGGTACTGATGATCCATGGACTTGGTGACACTGCTTTACTACCAGGCGCACTCAACGATACATGGCAATGGCTGGACAATGACCTGACCCTGATCACGATTCCCAAAGTGGATCATTTTGTCCAGCATTCCGCAGCAGACAAAGTAACGCACCGCGTCAGCACTTGGCTCAACCTATCAACAGCAGAAAAATGATCATGATCTATCAAACGACCTCTTCGAATTGTCGGCGTTACCAGCAGGCCAGCCTTGCACTGCTGCTGTTTCTATTTGCCTCGGTTGCTACCACTGTTGCTTATGGCACTAGTCCTGTGTTTCATCCGGCAACGCAGGACAGACAGTCCCGATTGGAACTGACGATCAGTTCGGATGCCATTTCAGGAATGGGAAAACCCAATGCTCCCGTCAAATTCACGGCAAAACTTGCCAATCAAGGAAATGAAGTTGTGACCGGAGTGCTTGGCTGGAGCATCAACAGCACAGCAATTTCACCCCAACCCATTCCCGATCAGACGATCAAAATTGATGCCGGGAAGTCGGAGGAATTCACAACCACACTCACGCTTCCGCAAGCCGGTTTTGTAGAAATGGTTTGCAAATTTCAACCCAGTAAAACCGCAAAAGCCATCCAGAAAACAAGTCGAGTTGGATGCAATCCGAAAAAAGTCCTGACACCGCTGACACAGCAGCAGGACTTTGACGAATTTTGGAAGCTGTCGATCGCAGAGTTGAAGGCAGTTCCTGCTGCATTCAAAGCGACAGAACGACCCGAAATGAGCGATGACGATATTCAGGTCTTTGAGATCAGCATGCGGAGCCACGATCAAATCCGAGTTCGTGGCTGGCTGGAAGTCCCGCGCAAAGCGGCAAAACCACTGCCCGCTGTGATTCGTGTCCCCGGTTACGGACAAAACATGAAACCAACTGGCAAATGCGATGACATGATCGTATTTTCATTCAATCCCCGCGGTCACGGAAACAGCCAACAGGACATTTCCGGGCAACCCAACAACTTCTGGATTCGAGGTTTGGATGCCCCGCAAACCTACTACTACCGGGGCAGCTACCTGGATTGCATCAGGGCTGTGGATTATATCGCATCCCGGCCTGATGTTGACCAGAATCAGATCGCTGTCTGGGGTGGCAGCCAAGGTGGCGGATTTGCCTTTGCCACGGCGGCACTCGATTCGAGAGTGGACTATTGTGTCGCCGACATTCCCTTTCTGTGCGACTGGATCAACTACTTCCGTTTGACCCAATGGCCTGAGATGGATCAATGGATCGACGACCAACCGCAAAGAACCTGGGAATCAACGCTGCAAACCCTGAGCTATTTCGACACCATGAACCTGGCCGACCGAATCCGTTGCCCGACTCTGATGTCGATTGGCCTTCAGGACGGGGTATGTCCGCCAACCACTTGCTTCACTACTTTCAACCGGATTCCTGGTGAGAAGAAGTATCGAATTTATCCTGACAAGCGACATGGGCTAGGCAGAGAACACTACACATGGGTCTGGTCACAACTGCGCGAAGCATTTGACAAAGCTGACTGAATGCTGCTAACGAAAATTCAGCAGATACTGACGGGGATTCAGCACCATGCTGATCAGGGTGTTTCTCTCTTCAACAACTTGGTCAGCAATCGATCAAAGGTGTTTGCGAACGCTTTCTTGTCGCGATCGCCATAAGGATGACTTCCTCCTGTCACCATCCCCGCGCCGCGCATGTCATCCATGAAATCACGCATCGAAAGCCGACTGGCGATATTAGTGGCATCATACGCCTCCCCTCGCGGATCAATGACATCGACTTTCTTGTCAACCAGCAGAGCAGCCAGCGGGATGTCTGCTGTGACGACCAAGTCACCTGCTTCACTGTGCAGGACAATGTATCGATCCGCCACGTCTGCACCTTCTCGTACGGTGACCATTGACACGGTCTTGGCGTTTGCTGGAACCCCAATTCGTTGATTGGCGACCAACACGGTTTCGACACTCAGTCTCGTTGCAGCCCGAAATACAACGTCTTTCACATCGCGAGGCGCGGCATCGGCATCAATCCAGATTTTCATGCCTCCAGTTCTCGCTTTGATAGGGTGGAATCGTCAAGCCGCCTTTGCTGGATTCTCACCCGAGAGCGCGAAAACGCAACGATTTCAGGCGATGATTTCCGGGATGACATGTCCATGAACATCAGTCAAGCGGCGATCAATCCCGTCATGCCGAACAGTCAAGCGTTTGTGATCGATTCCCATCAGATGCAGGATAGTGGCATGAATATCATACACCTGGGTTGGATTTTCGCGGTCCAAAGGTTTGTATCCCCACTGGTCTGACTCGCCATGGGTCAGTCCACCACGAACTCCACCACCACACAGCCAATTGGTAAAGACGTACGGATTGTGATCACGTCCCTTGCTTCCCTGGGTGCTCGGCATTCGCCCGAATTCGGTGGTCCAAAGCACAATGGTATCGTCGAGCATCCCGGACTGTTTCAGGTCTTTCAGTAGCGCAGCTGTCCCCACTGCCATTCCCCGAGCCAGCGGGCCGTGATCACGTTCAATATTCTCGTGGCTATCCCAATTTCGTCGAGGAAAACTATTGTCATTGCCCGACCAGATTTGAACAAATCTGACGCCCCGCTCCAAAAGACGGCGAGCGATCAAGCACTTTCGGCCAAAATACTCGGCTTCCTCCGCCGGGTTGATCGTATCCGGATACTTCGCACCTTGGCGATCAAGTCCATACATTTTCATGATATGTGCCGGTTCACCGGAGATATCAAGAGCTTCGGGCGCGCTAAGTTGCATTTTTGCTGCCAGTTCGTACGACCTTACGCGAGCATCAAGGCGCGAATCATCCGGACGTTGCGTTTGAAATTGCCGATTCAATTTTGACAACAATTCGAGACCTGCCCGGTCTCCTTCGGCGGTCGCGAAATCTGCTTGCGGCGTCAAGTCTTCGATTGGATTACTTCGCTGAGGAAAAATGGCCGTTCCCTGAGAACTCGCAGGGAGGAACGCAGCCCCCCAATTCTTGGGTCCATTGCTGGCGAACCCCCGATGATCAGGCAGCACCACAAACGTGGGAAGGTTTTCGTTGATGGACCCCAACGCGTAGCTGACCCATGACCCCATTCCGGGGAAGCCCGGACGCTGGAAACCCGTTGCCTGCAAGTAAGTGGCCTGCGAATGCACACCGGTTTTCCCGACAAGATTGTGAATGAAGGTCATGTCATCCACGCATTCACCAAGTGGAGCCACCACTTCGCTGAGCATCTTCCCGGACTGACCATAAGGTTTGAACGAAAACGGCGATTTCATCCACGGTCCCAAGCCATTTTGAAATGCCTCAACATGCTCTCCAAAATCCGACTTTTCTCCATGATGCTTCTCGAGCATCGGCTTGTGATCCCAAAGATCAAGATGACTCGCCGCCCCACCCATGAACAATTGAACAACCCGCTTTGCCTTGGGCGGATGATGCAGGACTTTGACAGCACGCTCAGCGTTGGCGTCTTCCTGCAACATCATTGCAAGGGCCATGGTGCCAAAACCACTACTGGCTCCTTGCAAAAAATCTCGTCGCTCAAACATTTGATTCATGAATCAGTTCTTGCCATGGCTAATGAACAGAAAAAGCACCCGTGAGGTGTGCTCACTCCGAAAGTCAATCGATGTAAATGAACTCACTGAGATTAAAAAGAAACCTGCACAGATTCTTCATGCTGTGTTTCTCTGCGTAAGCAGTCATTGATTTCAGTTCTTGGTCATCAGGATCACGCTGTAAAACCAACCGCGCTGCATCGCGCACCTGATGCTCCAAGCTGTCATGATCTTTGGCGACGCGTGCCGCAAACATCTCCGCCATGACGAGATTGAAACGGCTGTTCAACAGTGACAATGCCTGCAAAGACGTGAGAGTCTCATTGCGTCGTGGAGTACTCTGGGACGAATCAGCACAATCAAGGGTCGTCATCCAGGGGTCAGGCTGAGATCTGACAATGAAGCGGTAGATGCTGCGACGATGCGATTTCGCATCCCTTGGATCAAATTTATGATATTCATAATGCGGTGAATGCGCCGTACGTTCCAACTTGAACAGGTAATATCCAGGACCACCCATTGTGTGATTCATGGCACCACTGACCTGAAGAACTGAATCACGTATTTCTTCCGCCTCCAATCTTCGACGAACCATTCTCCAGAGATACTGATTGCTTCCATCCAGCACGACATTGGCCTCCGCCGAGGCAGACCGTTGGCGATAAACACTGCTGGTGACGATCAATCGATGTAAAGATTTCATCGACTGTGCCTTGAGCCAATCGCCACCGTCGCGAAACTCAACTGCCAGCCAATCGAGCAACTCCGGATGAGTGGGTATCGCTCCCATCCGACCAAAATCATTTGGCGTCGCCACAATGCCTCGACCAAAATGGTATTGCCACATTCGATTAACAATCGATCTCCATACAAGTGGATGCTGTTGATCTGTCAGCCACTTGGCCAAGGCGGCTCTGCGTTCATCTTCTGCAGCATCGGCCTCCATCTGCCAGGAAAAATCCAGTCCCAAGGGCAACACTCCGGGAGCAGCGATTCCGCGCGGCTGACTGATCTCCCCACGGTGCAGAACATGGACAGGTCGCAGTTTACCTTCGGTTGGATGAAAATTGCCCTGTGACTTGAAGTGAGTCGCAGCAGCGTAGACCATCTTGCCTTTGGGAAGTTTCGCGAGCTCTGATTGCGCTGCAGCCAATTTTTTCGCCGCAGAGGTACGTTCCGTGATTCGTTTCGGCGTCTCAATCTCAACATTCAATTCGGCCAATTCCCGTTTGACAACCTGCAGTGACTTTGCAGCATCCGGATCCTGATAATGAGGCCACTGCCCATCGGTCAAATTCCGCCGCCCCCAGCGCACCGGGGCCTCAATCGAGTCAAGCGACGTGACAGGTTTACCTTTGGCCCGATTCGTGCCATCCACATCCAGAACCCGTACTTCTCCGAGCGCAAAGATGTAGTCGTTCTTTCGATGCGCTAACTTGTTAGCGGTAACGCGAACGCGGCGAACCTTGCGTCCATCAAGCTCAATCACGATCGGTTCCAAGCCAGGATTCACAACATCACCATTGGCACGATCGTAGACAACCGTCATGTCACTTTCTTCGCCATCCACGGCCACCTGAAATCGTATCGGAAACCCAAATCCCGCTCCGATTCCTCCAAATTCATCGTGGCAGGGGTGAAGGATAATCTGGGCAGCCTCCACCGAATCACCCAAGTCAATCTCAATCCACCTCTGCAAGTCGTCACGTTTCGCAATCGCACTGTGATAACCAAACTCGGGCGACTTCTCAAAATTGACTTTCTCCTCCAGGGCTTTGAGCTTCGTGCGCAGGTCAGATAATCTTGCACCACCTGCCTGTTCCATCTCAGCGTTCACGAGCTCCAGTCGTTTTTGCTGGTCAGCGATTACGATTTTCAATGCCTGGCGTCTTTTCTCAACACCGGGATCCAAATCGTAGGGTCGTTCAGCACGATCAACAGCAGCAAAGATGGACTGCAAACCGTAATATTCGTCCTGAGTGATTGGATCAAATTTATGATTGTGACAACGTGCACACTGGACAGTGATGCTGCAGAATGTGTTCAGAGCGCCTGAGACCATGTCATCCCGATCCAGATTACGAGCGACTTTGCCATCCAATTTGGACTCCGGCACTTCGACATGCCCAATGAAGTCCCAAGGCCCGGCAGCAATGAAACCCAAGCCAAGAATTCCATCGGGGTCACCGGGAAAAAGAACGTCACCGGCAATCTGTTCTTGAACAAACCTACTGAACGGTTTGTCTTCGTTCAACGAACGAATGACATAATCGCGATAGGGCCACGCGTTTGGACGCAATTTGTCCTTGTCATAACCGCAAGTGTCGGCGTACTTGACCACATCCAGCCAATGTCGCGCCCAACGTTCGCCATAGTGACTCGATTCCAGCAAACGATCAACAAGACGCTCATATGCCTGAGGATCCGAATCATCTACAAAATCCTGAACCTGCTGCGGAGTCGGAGGCAATCCAATCAAGTCGTAGGTCACACGTCTGATCAACGTGCGACGATCCGCTGGCTCGGAAACAGTCAGCCCTTTTTCATCAAGCTTCTGCATGACGAAAGCATCAATGGGTGTGCGTCCCCAGTCACCATTCATGGGGGGAACCGCAGGCCTGCGAATCGGCTGGTACGACCACCACTCGAAATTTGATACGCGGGATTCCTTGAGTTGCAGATCCGCCGGCCATTTAGCTCCTTCGTCAATCCATTTTCGGATCAGCTGGATTTGATCAGCTTTCAACGGATCAGAATTTTTGGGCATTTGTGATTTTCCATCGCGGATAGAAATCACTTCTAGCAGGTGACTCGCCATCGCATCACCTGGCACCACGTAACCATCTGCCTTGGCAGACTCAGCAGTTTGCAACGAGAAATCACCCTTGCGATCCTGTTCGTTGTGACAACTCAAACACCGCCGCTGAAGCAGTGGCGCAATGTCACCCACAAAATCCACTTGGTCACCCACAAAATCCACTTGGTCACCCACAAAATCCACTTGGCCAAAAAGTTTGGGCAGTGGTACAAACAACAGAACCAGGATGACCACAACGGCCATGATTCGCGGCCTGCCGCAAGAAAAGAGCATAGCACTTGAACGTGCTGGCTGTTTCATGCCGCGCACGTTGATCGCGCACCTGCGTCGCATGCATGAACTCCAAGTTAGCGGGTCTGTTTGTGTCATTTCTATCGTGAATCAATCGATGGAATCATTGGCTCGCGATGATCAAGCCCTGAGCCGACCGGCCCAAGCAGCAGCCATTACTAGCCATTGTCAGAAAACCACTTGCTACCCATCGCCTACGGCACCAAGCCAAAGTATTTCCGATCAACGATTTCCATTCTAATCGAAGATGGCAGCACGCTGCACTGCTTGGCCTCAAAAGCTGACGGTTGCCATTTCCTTCACCGCCCAATTACAACCTGCACTCAAACCATCTACGGTAGATCCCTGAGCACCCCTGCCAAGAACCCGGATTGCACGTAAAAACCAACCATCCAGCCATTCAGCCCTGCATGGAAACCCGAAGCGTGGAGCGCGACCCCCATTCACGCACGCCACTGTCATTAGGTTCTGGCACTGAGTCAGGGATTAGGTTCTGGCACCGAGTCAGGACATGGGGGGGGGGAGTCTTTAGGAACCTAAATATCACCAAGCACGATTCAACAAGCGGACTGGGAAGCTATCGGCAGGGGTAAATCATCCATATTTGCTTGCATCCCAATGGAAACAAAGTACGACTGAATCACGGTGTGACGCATCTTTACTGATGTCGTTTGCTGCTGGGCGATTTGGCAGCGGAGTGTTAAACACCGCGTGAAACACGAACTTGAAACTGAGCTAACACCCGCCACCAAAGTCTGTTAGCTTCGCGTTGCTATCTGCCTCGGCGGAGCGGCAGCCAGTCCTCTCTGGCAAACACAGCAACATGAAACCATGCCCCCAACTCCCATGGAGACCCAAGGATGGGACTTCCTTTCACAGCCACAGCACAAATCGAATCACTGAAACAAATCCTGAACGAGGTCGCAGAACGACTCGACATGAACGTCACGGTCAAGCTGTGGAATGGTGAGCTGGTTCCACTTGGGAAGAACCCGGATGGAAAGTACATCCTGTCGCTTTCGGGGGCAGGCGTGATCGGAAGTCTGCTACGTCGCCCAACGCTTGAAACGCTGGTGCGACTCTATGCAAGCGGCCACATTGGGTTTGAGGGTGGCGACTTGATGGAGTTTGCAGACGCCTTCCAGACAGAAAAATCGAATCGTCGACGTTTGAAAGAAATCAGCAAATGGATGCTGGTGAAGAAAACAGTTCCGTTTTTGTTCGCTCGCACCAAAGAGACTGACGTTGATCATCAATTTGCGGATGACATGGTAGGTCGAATCGAAGCAAATCGTGACAACACTGATTACATTCAGTTTCACTATGACGTCAGCAACGACTTCTACAAGTTGTTTCTGGGAGACGAAATGGTCTACACATGCGCTTACTTCAAGGAGTGGGACAATTCACTCGAACAAGCCCAGCGCGACAAGATGGATTTGATTTGTAGAAAACTTCGTTTGCAGCCGGGCGAAAAGATGCTCGACATTGGATTTGGGTGGGGTGGCCTGATCTGCCACGCAGCGCAGCATTACGGCGTTAAAGCGCACGGGATTACCTTGTCACAGGAACAGCACGACTACGCGCAGCAAAGAATCGACGAACTGGGCCTCAGTGATCGGGTGACGGTTGAAATTTGTGACTACGCCGACCATGTGGGTCATTATGACAAAATTTCAAGTGTGGGAATGTCGGAACACATTGGTACCGCCAACTACCCTCGTTACTTTGAAAAGATCAATTCATTGTTGCGTGATCGAGGTTTAGTACTGAATCACGCGATTGCCCGTCGAGCCAAGGCAACGAAGCGACAAGCAAAAAAGATTCGACCCGAGAGAAAGTTCCTTCTCAAATACATCTTTCCTGGTTCCGAATTGATTCCAGTCGGGACCACAACCGACACCTTGGAGAACACAGGTTTTGAGGTTCATGATGTCGAATCCTTGCGTGAACATTACGCGTTGACTCTGAAGTACTGGTCCAAAAACCTGACAGCCAACAAAGAAGAGGCGATTCGCCTGGTTGGCCCGGAACGGTATCGTCTTTGGGCAGCCTACATGACAGGCGGTTCCGTCGGTTTCACAGCTGGATCGATCAAGATCTACCAGGTGCTTGCCAGCAAGCGTGCCAGCAAGGGACTTTCTGGAATGCCACCCACCCGCGCCGACCTGTATCGGGCTGCCTAGGTGAATTCCGGTTGACTGCAAGTTGATCACCATTGCGCACACCATTCTCGTGATCAGACTACAGAAATCACCTTGGCGGACCACGCACACCCAAGTTGTTGAGGCCTGTGCATGGCCTCTGCCGATCGCGTGAGAACGCGACGTCAGTAGCTAGCGGTTGCGACCTTTCCGCGACTTCGAAACCGTAAAAGATCGCAACATGGCTGCAGCTTTCAGCTGAATCCATGGTCCGAAGGGAATCCTGCACCGGTGTACAGCAACCGCGTTTGTCGACCCTCTGTGTATCTTTTTGGTATCCAAGGGCAGAAAAATACCGCGCTCCGGTTCTAATGGGAGAGGACATCAGCCAGCGAATGTCGCTGCAATCATCGAGATGCACGCTCAACTCCTTCATAAGTAGCGGACAATGACTTCAGTAGAAAAACAGCGACTGTTCCTGGTGGAAGATGACCGCGAGCTTGCATCCATGGTCGCTGATTTTCTCACTGCCAATGGATTTGATGTCGTTGTCGAGCACGATGGCAAGGTAGCACTCAGTCGCATTCAGTCCGAATTGTTCGATGTGATTGTGCTGGACATTGGACTTCCTGGCATGGATGGCATCAGCATCTGCCGCACGGTGCGAGCCGATTATGAGGGTCCGATCCTGATCCTGACTGCTCGCGGGGATGAGATTGATGAAGTCGTTGCCCTCGAAGTGGGTGCTGACGACTACATGTCCAAACCTGTGCGGCCTCATGCTTTATTGGCCCGACTACGTGTTCACCTGCGTCGTGCCGGGCAATCCAGTTCGGATACAGCCTCCACTCGAATCACGGTTGATGGGCTTGTGATCGATACAACCAACCGTTCTGTCTCCATTGAAGGTGTATCGGTTGATCTGACGACAGCCGAATTTGATCTGCTGTGGCTACTGGCCAAGAATGCCGGCAAAGTAATCCCGCGCGACGAACTGTACCAACAACTGCACGGCGTAAGATACGACGGCTTGGACCGTTCGATTGATCTCCGTGTTTCACGACTCCGCAAAAAGATCGGTGACGACCCAGTCCAACCACAGCGTATCAAATCTGTTCGTAGTGTCGGCTACCTACTGGCAACTCAATCATGACACGACTTTTCTTCCGCTTTTATGTTGGTGTCGTCGTGATTCTGATTGTCGCCTGGCTTGTGCAAGCCGGCGTTGCGGACTTGTCATCCACTCAAAATGTCAGCGTGGTGGAAAATGCGTTAGCTGGTGGCGTCCGACTCGCGCGAAATCAAGTGTCAGATATTTGGCATGAAGATGAATCCGTTTCGGCTTTGAAATACGGGCAGGTTTCGGGTAATTTCGACTACCCGATGAATTTGATTCGCTTCGAGGATGCGAATTGGCTGGTCGATCCCTATCGCCAACGCTTGCTCGACGGTGAAGTTGTACTGCTGGGCGACCGCATCGGCATCGCCATATTTCCACCGTCGCAATCGGACAAATCACTCGCAGAAGATATACTTGTCCCCAACAATGACACCTTGCAATCGCCCACCGCACCAACGGCGCAGACCAACGCAACCACACAGACGAGTGCGAGCGAACCGAACCCGGAGTACTTTCTTCTGTTTGGCCCGTTGCCACAATTTGTAGGACCAAGTCGCTCTCAAGTTACGCTGGGATACGGAATCATATTCTTGCTGGCCGCCCTTGCCATCGCAATTCTGCTGCGTCCCGTCGCCAAACAGTTCCGCGCAGTCGAAAGTGCGGCAACCTCCATTGCGAGCGGGGATTTGCAGGCACGCATTCCAACCAAGCCACGATCACGCGATTTGGCTTTGGTCACCGCTTTCAACGCAATGGCAGATCGGACTGAGTCTCTGGTCCGTTCACAGCGTGAACTGCTTCAGGCCGTGTCGCATGAACTGCGTACTCCTCTGGCTCGAATTCGTTTTGCCACCGATCTCGTCGAGACAGCAAAAAACAGTGAAGATCGACGTAAACGGCTCGATTCCATTGATGATGCAACCGAAAAACTTGATTCACTGGTCGGAGAATTACTCACTTACGCCAGAATCGAATCCAATGCTTCGGAGATGACACCTGAACCCGTCGACGTTTGGAACCTGATCGGACAAGCTGTCGATTTCCATGCACCCTTGTATCCCGACATCCAGTACGCCATGCCTCCTGATCCAGGGTGTTTGGCCACGCAGGCCCATTCAGACAGTCTGGCTAGAGCCATTGATAATCTGGTCAGTAACGCTGGACAACATGCGAAATCCCGTGTCCTGTTGTCAGCAAAGATTGTGGAGCAATCCGTGGTGATCACCGTTGAGGATGATGGGGACGGTATTCCGGAAACAGAATGGGAAACCGTTTTCGAGCCATTCACTCGGCTCAATCAGGGTGACAATCGGGGCGTGGGATTGGGCTTGGCGTTGGTTCAACGCATCACCAAACAGCACAAAGGACAGGTTTCAGTGAGCAAAAGCAAGTTGGGGGGGGCCTGCCTGACCATTCAACTGCCTCATCCTTCGGGCTCGACAGAAGCCTGACCCACCGAACAAAATAGGACGCACAGACTGCGTTAACGTTGATGGCTGCCTGCGGCACCGTTGATGCCTGCCTGCCTGCGGCACCACATGAACCGCTTGAGCCAACATCGATCCAGCGTTGAGATGACGACCCAACATAAGGCACTCACATGATGCAAAAAATCACAATGTCGCTGCTCGTTTTCGTGTGCATGACATTTCATCTCCCCACTGCAGTGGGCACCGAATCACGCATCGGGAAAAAGGTGGCTTCCTTCACCTTGGACAATTGCTACGGTCGCGCGGTTTCCCTGAATGAACTTGCCAACAAGAAAGCCATTGTCGTGGCCTTTTTGGGGACGGAGTGCCCGCTGGCTAAACTTTATGGCCCGAGGCTCGAACAGCTACAGCAACGATTCGGCACCGATGACGTTGCCATCATTGGAATCAATTCGAACAAGCAGGACAGTTTGACCGAAGTTCGGGCATACAGTCATCGCCACAACATCACATTTCAAATGCTGAAAGACCTCGGCAACAAGGTGGCCGATGCCTTTGCCGCCCAGCGAACTCCCGAAGTTTTTCTGCTCGATTCAAATTTCATCGTACGGTACCACGGCCGAATCGATGATCAGTACTACGTCGGTGGCTCACGCGAAGCGCCCAAGGTTTCTGAGCTTGCCGGCGCCATCGAGCAGCTGCTCGCGGGAGAAAAGATCACTGTTCAGGAAACGCCCGTGGAGGGTTGCCACATCGGTCGCGTCAAAAACGTTCCTACTACCGGTTCCATCACATTTTCAAAACACATCGCTCCGATCTTCAACAATCACTGCATGCGTTGCCATCGCGAAGGTGAAATTGCCCCTTTCAATCTGACCAGCTACGAAGACGTGGTTGGTTGGGAAGACACCATCATGGAAGTCATCCAAGAAGAGCGAATGCCACCATGGTTTGCCAATCCCAAGCATGGTGAATTCTCCAATGACCCAAGGCTGAGTCCGGCGCAGAAAGACCTGATCTTCACGTGGATCGAAAACGGCATGCCGCAAGGTGACCAAGCTGATCTGCCGCCTCCACCACGGTTCACTGAAGGTTGGCAGATTTCAGAACCTGATCAGATCATCAGGATGCCCAAGGCCTTCTCCGTACCTGCAGAAGGGACTGTCGATTACCAGCACTACGTGATCGACCCCCAATGGACTGAAGACAAATACATTGTTGCCACAGAAGCACGCCCCCAAAATCGAAGTGTCGTGCATCACATTTTGCTGTACGTGATACCACCTGGAAAACGCCCAGAAGACACCCGTGAGATATTGGCTGGTTACGCTCCCGGTGCCATTCCTCTGATAACCCCCGATGGGGTCGCCATCAAAGTCCGAGCTGGCAGCAAATTGCTGTTTGAAATGCACTACACGCCCAATGGTTACGCCCAAAAAGACCAAAGCTGCGTTGGGATTTCCTTTGCGAAACAACCATTCAGGATCAAACGTGAGCTGAAGGGATCAGCGGCCGCGGTTCCTTCACGCAGTCTAGTCATTAAAGCGAATGAGGCTGGGCAAAGATTCGAATGTGATTCGAGACAGTCCAAGCGAAATGTGGCC
>PKCN01000287.1 GCA_002862205.1 Planctomycetaceae bacterium
AGAGACAGCACCTGCAGCAGAGACAGCACCTGCAGCAGAGACAGCACCGGCAGCAGAGACAGCACCGGCAGCAGAGACAGCACCGGCAGCAGATGTGGCTTTCAGTGGTGAAAAGTCAGGTAAGAAAAATACTGGTAAAAAGTCAGGTAAGACCGAGTCGCAGGCCTCGAAAAAACAGAAGAAGATTTCGCCCAGGCAGCGTCGTCGTCGTTGGTTGGTCAGTATTCTCAAGCCACTTGCTGGCAAGCGTTTTGCTTGCGATAAGCTGAGCGCATTTCAGGTCGTGATGCTGGGGCGAGCCCTGCGAAGCCAAGTAGCCGAGTGTTCCTTTGAGTATGACGCCGCCAAATTGGTCGCGGAGTTGCAGCGGACAGCCGTTGGAATCAATCGGCATGTTGAGACAATGCTTTCTGAGATTGTTTTGGCGAACGAAGCGGTGATTCGAGAAGCTGCGGAAGCGGTCTGGTGGGATGATTTGCACGAACGAGCATCCACACGATTGGTTTCGATCACGGCTGACCATTTGCGTCGCCATGTCAACCGTGGGGCGGTCGAAGCCAAGGTTGTGATGGCAATTGATGCGGTGGGGCCACGCACCGCGGCAACCTCGATTGTTGCCGCTGATGGACGTCTGTTGCACAAAGAAGATTTGCCTTGTCAGCTCTCTTCCGCAACACGATCTCAAGCCGTCGCTCGAATGGGTGAGCTGATTCATGCTTACCACGTTGACCTTCTGGTGATCAGTAATGGACCTGCCAGAAGAGCAACCATGATCGCACTTGGCGATTTGATCGGTCAGTCACCTGAAAAGTCGGTTCGTTGGACCTTGGCTGATCGTAGCGGGGCAGATGCCTATGCCAGCAGTGGTGTGGCCGATGAAGAGATGCGTTCGACACCGCGCCGCTTTCGGGCTGCGGCATGGTTGGCCTTTTCCGTGTTGCAACCTGCACAGGCTCTCGCAAAAGTTGACCCGCTGAAATTGCGTTTGAGTTCGTTCCAGAGAGAGCTTTCTGATGAGGCCATGTTGAGCTCGCTTGAGGATGTGCTGGTCAGTGGCGCGTCACGTGGCGGTGTTGATGTAAACTCGGCTCCCGTCTCATGGTTGCAGCGTTTGCCAGGTGTGCAGGAACACGTGGCTCAGGCGATCGATAAGACACGTCGGGAAGGTCTGTTCACGTCAAGGCAAGCAATCGTTGATATCGATCAATGGGGTGAAGCAACTCACAGTCGGCAGGCGATTCCATTTCTGCGAGTTTTTGGAAGTGAAGAAGAGCTTGATGGCACACTGATTCATCCTGATGACTACGCGTTGGCAAAAAAACTTGCCAAGACGCTCGAGGTTGAGCTGCCACCTGCTGCACCACAAGGTTATCAACCGCCTGATTACTCCGTCGCCCCGGAGCCTGCCGAGACAAAGTTGGCTGAGGCGTTGGCTGCACCTGAGAAAAATGCAGTTGAGGATTTCAGCTCCACCGCCGAGGCTGCGCCCGAGTTTCAGGTCGGTGATGAAGGTGCTGCCCAGGATCAGACTGAGGAGGTCGCGGCAGCAGTAGAGTCCGTAGCGGAAGCCAGTACGACTCAGGAGAATACAAGTGGTGAGCTGGGGAGCGCCGAGGCCGCCGAGGGTGATGCTGGTCCAAGTGATGGAGCGGCACAGGCGACCAATGCATCAGAAGCGGAAGTGGATGCTCCTGCAGTTGAGGCGGCTCCTGCAGTTGAGGCGGCTCCTGCAGTTGAGGCGGCTGTTTCCGAGGATCCGGTTGCTGATGACTCGAATACTGATGCGGCCGCGCAAGCTGGCTCGGGGGAGGTCGAAGTCGAGGTCGCGGAGCGTGTTCGGCGTCCTCGTCCAGAGCAGGAGAAAATCGATAAATGTGTCAAAGAGTGGCAGATCGGAGCCAAGCGTGCCAACCAACTCGTGCAGTGGCTCTGTGATCCGTTTGGTGACAGCGACAGCACGGGAGACCCGCCTGCGGTGCTCAGTGCAATGCCGTCCATCAAGAGCCTCAAAGAGGGTGAGTCCGTTGTCGGTGTTGTCGTCGGCGTGATGCCTTTCGGGGTGTTTGTTGAGTTGGCGCCCGATTGCAGTGGCTTGATTCATGTGAGCCGGGTTTCTGACACCTATGTCGAAGATCTACACGAGGCCGTACAGGTGGGTGATGTGGTCACGGCTTGGGTCACTGGCATTGAAGAGAAGCGGCGACGAGTCGCGTTGAGCGCCGTGTCGCCAGAGCGAGAAGCTGAACTCAACGAAGCGAGACGAAATCGTGATGATCGGTCTCACGGTGGTCAAGGTCGACGCGGTCAGGCCCGGGGTGGTCAAGGTGGGCAAGGTCAAGGTGGTCAGGCCCGAGGTGGTCAAGGCGGTCAGGCCCGAGGTGGGCAAGGTCAAGGCGGTCAGGCCCGAGGTGGGCCAGGTCAAGGCCGCGGACGTGATCAGGGTCGCGGAGGACGTTCACGCGATGGTGGTCGAGGAAGAGGTGCACGAGGGCGTGATAAAAAGCCAGAGTCCTATCGTGTCGTCGGGAAAAAAGAAACCAAGCCCATCAGCGATGCGATGCAAAAGGGTGATGAGCCGCTGAGGTCATTCGGAGATTTGATGCAGTTTTACACCGGTCCCGGCGATGCTGATGCAGCCAAGGCTAGCAAGTCTGATAAGAAAAAGGACAAGCCAAACAAGCCCAAGCCCGTGGATGATGCGGTGGAGAACGCTGCTGCACCAGTGGCTGCAAGCGATAGCCCTACCGCAAACGGTGATTCGAGTGGTGCCGAGGCTGGGGTGAGTGATCATGCCACGCCGCCGCAAACACCCGAACCGGCAACTCAACCCGAACCGGCAACTCAACCCGAACCGGCAACTCAACCCGAACCGGCGCCGCCTACTGCGGATCACGACGGTTCCGACTCTTCCCAAGCATCGGATAAGCCTGCGTCATGAGTGACGATTTTGAATCAAGATTGGAATCGGCAATCTCACGTGGGCAGCGACGAGCCGATGCGAAAGCATCGCAGCAGCGGAAAAGTGAGCTCAGTGCAGAGGAGCTTCGGCGTCTGCATACCTCCTATCGACTTTCCTTGTCGGATCGAATCGAAAGTGCGATCAATCGGGTGGCGGACCACTTTCCGGGATTCCAGAACGAGTCTTTGTTTGGCGAGGTGGGCTGGGGTTCTGCCTGTTTTCGTGACGATTTGCGTATCGTTTCAGGCCAGCGTACAAATCAGTACAGCAGGCTCGAATTGGTCATTCGACCGCATACTGACTTGAATGTTCTCGATCTCAAAGGCAAGGGCACGGTCATGAATCGTGAACTTTTCAATCGGAGCCACTTTGTCACGGTTGGAGAGGTTGAGATTGACGAATTTGAGCAGTTGATTGATGCCTGGGCGATCGAGTACGCCGAGGTCTATGCGACCAAAAGCCGTTCATGAAACATGTCGCTCATCAACCTGGGCATGGTGGAC
This sequence comes from Planctomycetaceae bacterium, assembly GCA_002862205.1. Lineage (GTDB taxonomy): Bacteria > Planctomycetota > Planctomycetia > Pirellulales > Pirellulaceae > Rubripirellula. Next base: position 3,463 of record PKCN01000287.1, read on the forward strand.
CGCTTTAGGTCAAATCGAAAGCACTTCACCATCGTCTGGGGTTGCTTTGGGGTGACGTCCCGGCGAGTGCCGGGACGAGGCAGCCAACTGTGCGAACGGTAACCAGCGAACGGTAACCAGCGAACGGTGACCAGCGAACGGTAACCAGCGAACGGTAACCAGCAAACAGTAACCAGCAAACAGCAACTAGCCTGCTTTGGTGGTCAGCTTTTTCGAGACGCTTTCCAGCAACGCCTTGCTTTTTCGGATCCCTTCCATTTCGCCAACTTTTCCACCTTCATATTCAATCCCCACGTATCCGTGGTAGTTGTGTTTTTCGCAGACGATACGCATCATCTTTTCGTAGTCAGTGTGGGTCTCATTTCCGTTGTCATCAAAGTCATGAGTTTTTGCGCTGACCGCTTTGGCAAACGGCATCAACTCATCAACGCCTTTGTAACGATCGTAGATTTCAGGATCTTTGCCCCGCTTGATGTAAAAGTTGCCAAAGTCGGGTAGTGTGCCGCAATTTTCCATCCCGACCTTGGTGATCACGCCAGCCAGCCACGCCCCGTTGCTGCTCAAACCACCGTGGTTCTCGACAATCACGTTAAGCCCGTGTGGTTTGGCGTACTCACTTAAGCTTTGTAAGCCATCGGCAGCCAGTTTCTGTTGTTCTTCGTAGCTGCCACTGCTGCCAGCATTCACGCGAATGGAGTGACAGCCCAGTGTCTTTGCGGCGTCGACCCACTGGTGATGATTTTCAACCGCCTTTTTGCGTTCCTGGTCCGAAGCAGCACCCAGTCTACCTTCGCCATCAACCATGATGAGAAGGCTCTTGACTCCCTCGTCATTGCAGCGTTGTTTCAGCTCCGCGAGGTACTTTTCATCTCTTGCCTTGTCCTTGAAAAACTGATTGACGTACTCCACCGCATCGATCCCAAATTCCCGTTTTGTGATGCGGGGAAAATCGAGATTGGTCAGGTTCTTGGATTTATCGCGAAGTGTTCGATGCAGCGACCATTCGGCGAGGGAAATTTTGAAGGGAGCGTGGCCCTCGTGATGATCAGCAAATGAGAGGCTTGGTAAAGCGGTGGAGGCAGCGACGGAAGCTGCGGCGGTCTTGAGAAACTGACGTCGAAACATGGGTGAAGCGTTTCCTGAATGGAAGGTGAGAATGACGTGACGTAAACACAGTGAGATTTATCGGGTATGCCCCTCTGGCATTGTAACTCGTCCTGTGCCCAGGAGGAGAGAGGACCAACCGTTGTATCCGAATTGTAACGTGGTTCACGTGCATTTTTGAATGGAATGGAGGCCTGCCTGCTTTCGAAACACAGGGCCGTTGAGTGTGCGAGGCCAGTTCAATGCTTGAGGAGCCAGATCAATGCTTGCGAGGCCAGTTCAATGCTTGAGGAGCCAGATCAATGCTTGAGGAGCCAGTTCAATGCTTGAGGAGCCAGTTCAATGCTTGAGGAGCCCGTTCAATGCTTGCGTTGGCTGTCTTGGTGGCAATCCTGTGTGCTGTCCTGATCGATTGGCACGCTTGCGACTGGAGTGGTGAAACCACCCTCCACCACGTTGCCTGATTCACACCCAGCCCAATCAATCATCCTGTGATTCTGTTTCGATGAGTTTTGGTGATGTGGGATCTGAGTTCGGTGGACCGTTTGGGTTGACAAGACGGCTGATGCAGAGGCCTGCGAGAAAGATGGTCATGGTGCCGACGACGATAGTCAGGTTGGTGTGGAGTGGGTTGCGAAGCATTTCTGGCAAGGCATCATTTTCGGGGGACAATGTCAGCCAGCCAATCACAACAACGCCAATCACAATCGCGATCAGACCGCTGACTGGGCTGGCACGTCGCGACAGAATCCCTAGCAGGAACAGTCCCAGCATTCCCCCAGAAAATACACCTTGAAGCAGCCACCACGCATCCAGAATACTCTTTTGACCGATCAACAGAAGCGCCGTCATGGTACCGATGAAGCCAATGGCAATCGTTGCGATTCTGAGTACGTTCATGGCCTGCCGTTCTGTCACTTCAGGTTTGCAGTAGCGTTGGTACAAGTCTTTGAGGATGACAGTGGCCGATGAATTGAGTGATGTGTCGATGCTGCTCATTGCGGCAGCAAAAATGGCGGCAATCAAAAGTCCAGCAAGCCCGGGCGGAAGTTCTGTTGCAATGAAATGGGGCAGCACACGATCACCGATGTCGGATGCTTGCAGATTTGCTGCGTCGACAGAATTCTGGGTTGCTACTGTTTGCCGTACTTCCTCGAGCAAGCTCGGGTGCGTTTCATAGTAGGAGAACAATGCTGCACCAATGAGAAAGAACAGCAACGAAATGGGGACATACATGAACGCTCCGAGCCAGACCGCTCGTTTGGCTGCCTGTTCACTTGAGGCGGTGTGGTAGCGTTGCACAAAGCTCTGGTCGATTCCAAAATTGGTCAGGTTGATGAATAAACCAAACAGCAGCATGACCCATACCGTGCTCTGTGTGGGGTCGATGTTCCAGCTGCCAAGTTCCAGCTTGCCTGCATCGTTTGCGATCCTCCAAGCCTGTGTTGGTCCTTCGGGCATGCTGAAAACCAACATTCCGAAAATGACGATCGCTCCACCCATCAAGACGATGGACTGGACGACATCTGTCCAAATCACTGCCTCAATGCCTCCCAGCAGGGTGTACAGAGTGACCAGCAATCCCGTGGCGATGATGATGGTTGTGACATCCCAGTCCGTCAGGGCATGCAACCCGATCGCCACGCCAAACATGATGGTTCCCACCCGCGCGATCTGTGTTAGCAGGTAGCACAGCATGGCGTAGGTTCGGGCCCACAAGCCAAAGCGATCCTCCAGGTGCTCGTAAGCCGAAATCTGACCGCGTTTGCGATAGAAAGGGACAAAATATCTGGCGGCAATCCATGCTGCCACAGGCAGGGAAAGCGTGAATAAATAGCCGTTGAAATTTCCACCGTAAGCTTTGCCTGGATTGCCGAGAAAAGTATTGCTGCTCAGGTAGGTGCCGAAGATCGACATGCCGACAGCCCACCCGGGAAGCGAACCACCGGCCGCCATGAATTCATTGGAGGTTCCGCTTTTGCGAATGAACCAGCAGCCAAAGACAATCACCGAGGCGACATACAGCACCAGAACAACTAGATCGGGGGTCGCTAATGTGATGGTGGGGTCTCCCCAAGGTGCTGAATACTGAATTTGGGATGGCTGTGGGATGGTAATGTAGGTCTTGGCTGCTTGTTTTTCCAATCCCAAGTGGTTGGCGATGTGGGGTTCGGTTTCATGCAGCTGTCGCCCAGTTTTCTACTGCAGTCGTTTGGATTGTTGATGCCTGCTCACACGGCGACAAGTTTGGGAGCTAAACTGTGTGCCCCGCCGTGCTGTTTCGCTCCCTCTCAATGAATAACCTGATCAAGTCATGACGAAGATATTGTTTCTGATATTCTGTCTTTCATTGCCTGCCACGCTGCAGGCTGATTCGCCTCGAATCGTCTTCGAAGAAGATTTCGAAAAGGGTACGGCTCGTTGGGAAATTCTGGATCCTGAAAGTTGGCAGTTGAAAAAATCTGACAACGGTTCAGCGATCGAAATCACATCCCGAGGGAGTAAGTATAAGCCACCTGTCAGAAGTCCTGGGCATCTTGCATTGATCAAGGATCTGAAGGTTGGCAGCTTTGATATCACCTTCAAGGTCCGTAGCACCAAGGATACTGGGAATCATCGTGACTGCTGTATCTTCTTCGGTTATCAGGATGATCAGCATTTCTATTACGTGCATCTGGGCGCCAAGCCTGATCCGCATAGCGGGCAGATCATGATCGTCAAAGAAGCGCCGCGTCTGGCCCTCACCAAAAATGAGAAATTGACGCCCTGGGATGACCAATGGCACACCGTGAAGGTCAGCCGAAATCTCGCAGACGGCACGATCAAAGTATACTTCGATGACATGACCAAGCCGCACATGGAAGTTGTCGATCGTACCTTCGGTGCAGGAAAAGTTGGCATTGGTTCGTTCGATGATCTCAACGCATTCGACGATATCATGGTTCGCGAACACTGAAATTCAGTTGCATCGTGAAGGCTTGCTCATCAAGCCTCTGGCAGTCGAGTGCTGGAAAGAATGAAGTGCATGTCAGCTGCGATGGATGGAATAGAAAGTGGATCCGCATAACAACGGAATTGAGCCAACGGCATTGAAAGCGGCGTCGCAATTCAACTGTCGTCAAGATAAGTGAGTATACGCAGCGATGGATTCTATTTCGATCGAAAACGCCTGCCGGTTTTGTCCGCGGTGTGGCAATCAGGCTGAAGTCGCAGGCTGCGTGCCGTTTCGTTGCACGCAGTGCGGGTTCGCCAATTTCTTTGGGCCCGTCGCTGCTGTGGGAGGGTTAGTGACCAATGAGCAGGGTGAATTGTTGCTGGTGCGACGTGCCCGCGAGCCCGGGAAAGGAAAGTGGGGATTGCCGGGCGGATTCGTTGATCGAAATGAAACGATCGAGCAGGCCTTGAGCAGGGAAGTGCTTGAAGAAACCAACTTATGTGTCAAGGACGCCAGCTATCTGACATCCTTTCCAAATCTCTACGAATATGCCGGAGCGGTATCTCCGGTCATCGACCTGTTCTACCGCTGTGAGGTGGTGGACCGGGGAGCGATTCGATTGGCGGATGGTGAGTTGGACAGTTTCTTGTGGGTGAATCCCACTGATGAACATCTAGCCGAGATGGCATTTCCATCGAATCGGCGGGCGATTGAACAGTGGTTGAACAGTGTTTGAGGAGTGGTTGAGGAGTGGTTGAGGAGTGGTTGAGGAGTGGTTGAGGAGTGGTTGAGGAGTGGTTGACTGGCTTGAGTGGCATCATTGCGTAAAGCTGGTTCGACAGGCAGAAGGGCCTTGTGAGGATTGACGGTCATTAAAGTTGAAGGCTCTTTGGGATTCGTTTGATGTTAAGTCCCGCCGCCCGGTTTGCTTTCACTCTGCTTGAACTCGTGGAGATCATTGCCATCATTGGCGTGGCACTTGGGTTCAATCGCACTTGGGTTCAATCCTGGCAGGGTGGTGGGCAGTGTCAGGTTCCCTCAGACAGCGATGCGACGACCCGTGACTTCGCTTTGTTGCGCAGCTGCGAAAATGGAGGCTGCCCGGTAAGCATCGTTCAAGTCACTCATGTTACGTAGCAGACTGGTGACAGAGCGGTGAAATTGTGTCAGCAGTTGTTCACCCACGGGCAATTCGGTCTCCAGAGACTCCAGATGGCGTCCAGCGTCATCGAACCAGACCAAATTGGATGGCAGGTCAACGAAGGCAACGCCTCGTTCACAGCAGATTTGCATGGCTGATGGTGGCCGGAACCCAATCGCTTCCTGCCACGATGGCTGAATGTAGTTGCCGCTGCTGATTTGTGCTGTGACTGCGGGCAGTTTCTCTGTGGCAGCGAAGTCGAGGCTTAACGCACGATATCCCGAGGTCGGGTTGATTTGGTGGCAAGTCGAGGTGACATGGACGGGTTCACGATTGACCACATAGCGACACCAGTCGATCAATTCAATGAATTCGGAACGAACATGTTTGGTTTGAGGTCGACCCTCTTCGGGGGCCGCCGGGGTGCGGTGATGACAGAAAACCAATTGTGGGGCACCGAGTCGCGTCGCAATCAGTTCACGCAGCCGCAGAGTTGCCGGAGCGAAGCGTCGCGGAAACTCGGCCATGAAGGCAACGCCGGATTCTTCGATCGTGTCGCGAACGTGCTGGTCTTTTTCTGGATCGAAGTCGAGGTTGCCCGCCCAATAAATGGCTTTTCCAGCCTCCGAGGCCGCCAGAATCGGCAGCCATCCCAACCAACTGCCTTGTAGAACCATGACTGCATCAATGTCGCAGCGAGACACCAGAGTGCGATAACCGTCCACCGCATCGGCTTGAAATTCGCTGGCTGAGTTTTCTGCCAGTTTAGCCACGGGGCTGAATACAGCTCGTACATCGAACCGATCGTGCAGCACGCGGAGTGCGGGGCGGTGCCTTGTCTGCCAACCGTCACCTAAGCCGATAAGTCCGATCCGCAGTTTCATAAAGACGTTGGCAAAGAGATTGTGGAAAACAGCGACAGGTTGTTCACAAAGATTTCGTCGGTTCAGGCCATCTTCTTCGCCCACTTCCTAAAATCCATGGCCTCATTGGATCCTCGCAGTGTCAGGCTGGTTCGGATTCCCGAAGTCCCTGATCCACAACAGTTTAGCTGCTCGGCGATGGGTTGGGACTATTGGCAATGGAACTTTTTAAAACCAGCTGGCCATGCCAGATCGTCTCGTTGCGTGCATTCCTCCACTTGTCCCCACCTGTGCCGTCCTTATACTCCCGCCAGCTTTCCCAGTTTACTTCGTTGTAATGCATGCAATTGAGTGCTTTCAAGCGACCTGGGAAGGCGTGCCATCTTTCATTTCAGCGTCGCGGGGATGAAGGGGGATGAAGGGGGATGAAGGGGGATAAGGAGCTGCGGTTTCGTTTCAGGGCCACAAGGAGACCCAAAGACGGGTCTGACCATTTGACTTTGTGGGACCGAACGCTGCGGTTCGAATTAGTGGGCGACAAAGAGGAGTTTGTCAGTTTCAGCGCGATCATGAGTTGTGGACCAACGCTGGCGTTTTCGTGTTGGAGCCGGAGCAGGTTTGATTGGTAAGTGGCTGATCTCGTGCTGATGCTAAACCTTTACATTGATGGAGCTATAGATGTTTTCGTTGCTACTTGCCGTTGCTTTGAGCACTCTGCCTGGAGATCAACAGCTGCAAAAAAGTTACTCAAAGGCCTACACAGAGTCTCTCGCTGAGAAAAAACCACTCTTAGTGGTGGTGGGTGCACCCTGGTGCCCAGCCTGTCAGGTGTTGAAGGAAAGTACTCTCAAACCGATGGCCAAGACTGGAGAATTGGATGATGTCAGCTTTGTGGTCATCAACCGTGATGAAAACCCCGCGCTTGCTGCCAAGCTGACTCAGGGTGAGAAGACGATTCCACAGATCATTTTGTACACACGGGGCGAGAACGGCTGGCAAAGACGGAAATTGCGTGGATTCCAGTCGAAACAGCCCATTCGGTCACTGATTCAGAAAGCATTGGTTCAGACCAGCAAGATCTTTTAGAGACTCGCGTGGCTTGCACTCGGGAGCCTCAAGGTCGGGTCTGGCTGTCACTGCGAGTTGTTTTTGTAGCTGCGTTGGGTGGGGCGAACCTGGGGTATTTTCCCGCAATTGGGCGACCACGTCTGCCTTCGGTGCCGGAGAATGGAGAATCCAGAAGATGGGGCTCGGACCTCTGGCCGATCTGCCTTTGCCGGTCCGTTGCCCGCTGGCAAATGCTGCTGCTGCATCGATTTTTCAAGAGGACTCCTGACGCATTTTTTGCATTGATCCGTTATCCTGCTGCGTGTCGTTGTCTATCGTGGCCAAAATGGCCGCAGCGACTCATTCGAGCACCCAAATGTAGAGACTTCTTCAGCATGGATTTTCCGGACGATCTGATGCACCTGATACGGACTGACGAGCCATTAGGGCCGTTGGCGTGGTTGGGAATTGGTGGTCCTGCGAGGTTCTTTGCGGAGCCGATGGATGCAGCTGATGTGCAGCGTCTGGTGGCAGCGGCGCAGGATCAGGGCTTGTCTGTTCGCATTCTTGGCAGCGGTAGCAACATTCTGGTGCGTGAGGCAGGCGTGAACGGTTTGGTCATTTCGTTGGCTGGTGCGATGAGCAGCGAAATTGCGATTGACGGTACCAAAATGACGGTCGGTGCAGGCGCTAAACTCTCGCATGCTGTGATCAAGTCGGTGGGAGCGGGATTGGGTGGGTTGGAGCATCTGGTCGGAATTCCTGGCACGGTTGGCGGTGCCGTTGTCGGAAATGCCTCGGCGGGAGGACGCGATCTAGGTTCGGTGGTGAGTTCGGTGACGGTCGTCGAGAAGGATGCCAGCATCAGGACCATGACGCAGCAAGAGGTCGGTTTTTCTCACCGAAAAACATCGCTCGTCGGACTCGCCGTTCTCGATGCGACTTTTCAATTGGAGACTCGTGAGGTGCTGGCGCTCACCAAGAGAATGCAAAAACTGTGGATCAGCCGGAATTCTGCTCGGCCCACGGAAGAACCAAGGATTGCGATGCCTTTTGTTGATCCTGATGGAATGCCAGCAAAAGATTTGTTGCAAACGGTCGGGCTCGCTGGACTCACCGAGGGCGAAGTGGCACTGGATAGTCAGCACCCACATTTCATGGTTGCTCGCTCTGGGGCGACAAGTGAACAATGTCTCAGGCTCATTGAACGGGTCAGAGAGCAGGTTTTATTGCAAACCGGGATCGACTTGCAGTTGAATCTACAGATTTGGTAGGTCTAGAGTATGTCAGTTTGCAGACTACCTGAGTCAGCAGGGTGAAGCCCTCTGCTTGGGTCAGTTGTTTCGTCCACATGGAAGTCGGGGAACACGTCAGTGGCAATGCGATCGGCCAATTCCGAAGAGCAGCGACCTATGAGGCGATTGCTGGGGCGTTTGATCAAAGCTCCCGCTGCATTTGCGGTGTTGTGGCCTGTGCTGTTGATCTTGGGCGGCTACGCCGCCTGGCACCGCTGGGGAGCCGCGCATGTGGCTGGTAAGTACAGCGGCATTGACCCCACGCTCATTCAGGTCACGGAACCACCGGCGCACGTCCGAACGAATATTGTCAAAACGGTCTATCGTGATACAGCGATGGAAGGCCTTTCGATTTTGGATCGGCAAGCCACTGCAAAAATCGCCTCTGCCTTTTCCATGCATCCGTGGGTCCGCAAGGTGATTGGCGTTCGCAAGCTTCCCGGTGGCCAGATCGATGTCAGGCTTGAATACCGTGCCCCTGTTGCCATGGTTCATGTTTATAAGCCCAACGATCCAGAGAATCGAAGTTATTTCTTTCCTGTCGATGGCGAGGGTGTGCTGTTGCCGGGTAACGAGTTTGCGGAAGCGGAAACCAGAAACTACATCTACATTGAGGTCCCTGATGTTTACACCAGTAATGCTGTGGGAACACCTTTTGGAGATGAATCTGTGGAAGCTGCTTCAGCCCTCGCGTTTGTGCTTGCGCCTTATCGTGAGCAGACGCAAATTCGCAGTATCGGAATTCATGGTGATCCGCGACAGACGGAAGTCGTGCAAATGGAATTGACCATGCAATCAGGAGCACGGATGACCTGGGGGAGCCCTCCGGGGAACGAGGTTCCAGGTGAGCCGACTGTGCAGATGAAACTGAAATCACTGCTCGCGGCTGACCGCCGTCAAGACGCAGATCTGCGGGTCGCCAGCCCTGCTCAGACGTTGCAGCGTTGATCGTGAAAACGCCTGATCGTGAAAGCAGTTGATCGTGAAAGCAGTTGATTGTGAAAGCAGTTGATTGTGAAAGCAGTTGATTGTGAAAGCAGTTGATCGTGAAAGCAGTTGATTGCCGGTCGGATCACATTCTTCACTTCCCATGCTTTTGGTGATTTGGCCTGAGGCATCGTGGCACGGCGTTTTCAGACGGCGTGTTTGCCAGCACGGGCAGCTTGTCTCCGATTTCGATTCGATGTCATCGGAAATTCATGGTAATCTGAAGCGGTCTGTCGTCGGGATCCAGCCGTACCGATGTGCCGCCAAGCAAGCCACTGCAAGCAAATCACAGGAAGTCTGTATGGACGATTCGTTGTTTGAATTATCGCAAATGCAAAACCGCCGCCAATTGATGGGACGCTCCGTGTTGGGGCTGGGGACGGCGGCGTTGGCTGGTTTGCTGGCGGCTGATTCGCCGCATGTCTGGGCCGACGGTGTCTCGGCTGACAAGGACCTCAATGGAGGGTTGCACCATCGGGCGACTGCCAAGCGTGTGATCTACCTGTTCATGAGTGGCGGACCGAGTCAACTTGATTTGTGGGATTACAAACCAAAGTTGACGGAGATGTTCAATCAGCAATTGCCAGATCACGTCCGAAACGATCAGCGGATCACGGGCATGACTGCGAACCAGAAGGCTGGCTTGCCGCTTTGCCCCAGTAAGTACAAATTCACGCGGCACGACAATAACGAGGACGGGATTTGGGTCAGTGAATTGCTGCCCCATACGGCTGGCGTGGTAGATGAACTTTGCGTGGTTCGAAGTACCTTCACCGAGGCGATCAATCATGACCCGGCCATCACGTACATCCAGACAGGCAGCCAGATCCCCGGTCGTCCCAGTTTAGGCGCTTGGTTGAGTTATGGTTTGGGCAGCATGAATCAGGACCTGCCTCATTACGTGGTCATGCATGCCAAGACCAGTTTTCCTGAGCAGAGTCTATTCAATCGACTTTGGGGGACAGGGTTCATGCCATCAGATCATCAGGGGATTCTGATGCGCAGCCAAGGTGATCCTGTTCTGTACCTGAGTAACCCCGACGGGGTGAGTCGGGTTGATCGACGTCAGCAGTTGGATGCTTTGGAGGCCCTCAACTCAGGGCTGCATCGTGAGCTGGGAAATCCTGAAATCCTGACCCGTATCAAACAGCACGAGATGGCTTATCGCATGCAGGCCTCCGTTCCGGAATTGATGGATTTATCGGGCGAAGATAAAGGTGTCTTTGATTTGTATGGGGAAGCCGCCCGGACGCCGGGTACATTCGCGGCATGCTGTCTCAATGCTCGACGTCTGGCAGAAAGAGGTGTCCGTAATATTCAGATCTTCCACCGTGGTTGGGATGCACATGGTCGCTTGCCCGTCGAGCATGAATCCCAGTGCCGCGATGTTGATCAGGGTTGTGCTGCCTTGATCAAGGATCTCAAGCAGCGCGGGATGTTGGAGGATACGTTGGTTGTCTGGGGCGGTGAGTTCGGTCGAACCGCGTACTGCCAAGGACAGTTGACTCGTGAAAATTATGGACGTGATCATCATCCCCGCTGCTTTTCCACGTGGATGGCCGGTGGTGGCATCAAGCCCGGAATCAGCTACGGCCAAAGTGATGATTACGGATACAACATTGCCAACGCAGATGGTGATCCGTTAACGCCGAGCAAGGAAACGTGGACGCCGGGAACCATGCATATTCATGATCTCAATGCGACCATTCTGCACTTGTTGGGGATCGACCATCGAAAACTGACCTACCGTTATCAGGGGCGTGATTTTCGCCTGACTGATGTGCACGGTCATGTCATGCACGATCTGCTGGCCTAACGCGATGGCGTGATCGGTGTAAAGCAGAAGGGGGCACCGCCCAGAAATTGATCGCTCGTCAAGGTTGGGCAGACATGGCGTTCGATGTGTGAAATGATCAGTGCATTGCCCTCAAGATGGCTTACATGAGGCCATGACTTCGGGTTGTACATCGAATCCGTGAGGTCACGCATCAGCACGACGTTCACACCGTTGCTGCTCAGTTGGCGAAGCCCAAACGGTCTGCCCAGTACGCACATGTTCGTGTGCACGCCGAGAAGAATCACATGCTTAAGATCCCTGTGTTCCAGGAGATTCCAAATTTCATCGCCGCGGTCACTGATGAAGTCGTTTGCCGGGTCGATGGTCAGGCCCTGATGTTGTTTCGTCCAAGGTGATCGAGGGTTCAGGCCTTTTGCTTTCAGAGCCTCGGCCCAAGCCGCATGTTCTTCGGGCGTGTCGTCTTCGCCTCCATCTGACTGATCCAGGGGATAGGTGACCTTCTCTTCGCTGGGGATCGATCGGCACCACTCATTGATGCCTTCTGGTACAACTGATTTCGGGATAGAAGCAACCCGTTGACGGGCGGGATTGTTGCCATACGCAGCCATGCAGCCGCTGGGGGCATGGATCAGAGTGACGCCTTTGGAACGCAGGTGATTGAGTACCTTCTCCATGCGAGGGACCATTTGTGCCTGACGCTGTACTGCGCGGTAGCAATGGTGTGAGTCCCACATGTCACAAATGATGACTGCTGTTTGTGACGCCTTCCACGATTCGTTCGTTGTGGCGACTCGGTAATCGCGTTCCGAATTCTCTTGTGACGCCGGGTTGGAGGGTGCCTGGTGCTGCAGGACAACTTCCAATCCGGGGGCTGGAGTGTTTTCGGCGCGTAATTCCTGTGTGCGAGTAGCGTTGGACAACACCACACAACTAGCAATGAAGACGACGATAAAAAAACGTAAGTGCATTGCGATACCCACTTCAGAGAACTGAATGAACCTTGATTTCTGATTCATTGTAAGGGAAAGCTTGCGGTGCATTGGAACGCTGGCTTCCGCTGCTGTCGTTCCCATTGACTGATCGTCTCCTGGCAGCCAACTGCCGGGGCGCGGGAGTCCGTGGGCCATCCAGATGGCTGTGGATTGGTGTGGGCGTTCTGAGTCGCCAGCATCAGCAGGGTAGCCGAGATCGGGACTATTCTGACAACAGGTTGCGGTACATGCTGATTCCGGCAGGGCCGACAAGCACGACGAAAATACCCGGGAAGATGAACAACACCAAGGGGAAAATCATTTTGACCGCTGTTTTAGCCGCTTTCTCTTCTGCAATTTGTCGTCGTTTGATTCTCATGGAATCACTTTGGACGCGCAGGGCTGCCGCGATACTGGATCCGAACCTGTCCGCTTGAATCAGAATGGCGGTCAGTTGTTTCAGGTCATCCACTCCGCTGCGGAATCCCAGTGCCTGAAGTACTTCGCTGCGTGATTTACCGAATTGCAACTGTTGGTTTGCAATGCTGAACTCTTCTCCGATTTCCAAATGGCTTTTCAGCATTTCGTCAGAAACTTTTCGAAGTGCCTGATCCATTCCCAATCCAGCTTCAACACACACCACCATCAGGTCGAGTGCATCAGGCATACCGAGGAAGATCTTTTCTTTGCGTCGTTTAACAAGCTGATCCAGAATCAGCTTCGGGATGATGAATCCGATCACAATGCCAGCGGCGGCTTTGAGCACCAAACCCTGACTGAGTCCATCGGCGAGCATGCCGAAAACTCCACCGATTAACAGACCGGTACCAGTGAGGATCAACTGAAGACCCTTGAAGACAACGGGCGCTGATTCACGGCGGAATCCGGCGTTGACCAGTTTTTCCCGCAATTGTCCCATCGATTTTTCATCGCCACTGACTGTCTCTCCCAGGGGTTGCGTTGCTTTCTCCAGTACGGCGGCCAACGCTTCGTTCTTGCGGAAAGCCTTATCATCGGGGTCCTCATCAAGCTGTGGACCACTGCGGCGATTGCGCATCATGTCCAGTCTTGCTTCGGCTCGCGGTTTGTCTTCGCCGCTAATGCGGCCAATCACCACCCAGGCCACTGCCGTGACGGAAATGAAAATCGCGATGGAAGTGATGGTAACCGGATCAAGCATGGCAAAGATCATGGTAGACATGTCAAAAAATTCCTGATTCACCCTGCGGAGCAGCAACGGCGAGTGAGTGGGTCAATGTGTTGTTGATGCAGAATTAAACTTTGATTGTAATAATCTTCTTGATCACCATGGCCCCGATGACCTGAGTCAACAGAGCAGCGGTAAGCATGTAACGGCCAATCTGGTCCGTGAATAGCATGAGCACGTATTCGTAATTGAGCTTGAGCATGACGAGGAACAGTACTGGCGGTAATGCCAGAAGAACCGCTCCACTCATTCGCCCCTCGCCGGTCAATGCCTGGACTTGGCCAAGGATTATCAGCCGTTCACGAATCAAGTGACTGATCTTGTCAAGAATTTCTGCGAGGTCACCACCGGTCTGACGCTGCAGAACAATCGCGGTGGCAAAGAAACGCAAATCCATATTTGGAATGCGATCTGCCATGTCTTCAATGGCTTCATCCAGTGGGATGCCAAAGTTCTGTTCTTCGAATGCCCGTGAAAATTCTGTAGCAAGCGGAGCTTCAAGTTCGGAAGCAACGAGTCCAAATCCGGCGTTGAGTGAGTGCCCGGCACGCAGGGAGCGGCTAAGAAGATCGAGGGCTTCTGGCATCTGCCGGCCAAATTTGGCCAGTCGCTTTTTTCGTTTCATCATCAGCCAGCTGATCGGCAAGGCTGCAAACAATGCACCGGCAAACGGTGCCAATAGAATGGGCACTGGGGTCAGGATGCAACTCATCACACCGCCGATGAAAGCGGCAACGCACACCACCGCGAATTTGGCAGGCTGCATCGGAATGTCAGCTTGGTCCATGTAATCAGTGAATGCCGGAAGGTTTTCCAGCAGGCGAGTCAGGGGCGAGTAAGGTTCATCGATTCCTGACAGTAAAGATGAATTCTCTTTTTCTTCGCTTGGACTGCGACGACTGGCCATCGCCGCCAAACGGTCTTCGGTGGAGGTGGAGTCGCTGTCGGGTACCATCACGTTGATTGCAAACGCGACCAGACAGGTAACGACGACACCGACCAGGACGACAATAATGTATCCACTCATGGCTGAACTGTAGATCAAATGAGGTTTGGAATTGGTGAACGAGGTGCGTTGTATCGCATCTCAAACGGCAGCCTGAGTCAGGCTTGCATCATGACTCTCTCGCGGAATGCACTGGCAGGCAGGCGTATACCTGCTGCTTCCAGGCGATTCATGAAACTGGGACGAACGCCTGTGCATTCAAAATGTCCGAATGCTTTCCCTTCGTCATCAATGCCTTTTTGCGTGTACTTGTAAATGTCTTGCATCACAATCGTGTCCTGCTCCATCCCCACAATCTCCGTGATCGCTGTGATGCGGCGAGGCCCGCCTTGCAAACGATTGGCTTGAATCAGGATGTCGACCGCCCCGGACACCTGTTGGCGAATCGCTTTGACGGGCAATTCAAAGCCCGACATCATCACCAGTGTTTCCAGACGGGCGACTGCATCACGCGGGGTATTGGCGTGAATGGTTGTCATGGATCCATCGTGACCAGTATTCATGGCCTGAAGCATGTCGAGTGTCTCTCCACCTCGGCATTCTCCAATGATGATTCGTTCCGGTCGCATACGCAGGGCGTTTCTGACAAGGTCGGTGGCTGTGATTGCACCATTGCCTTCAATGTTCGCCGGGCGTGTTTCCAGGCGAACGATGTGGTCCTGTTGTAATTGCAATTCTGCGGCATCCTCGATTGTCACAATCCGGTCGTCCTGGCCGATGAAAGATGACAGAGTGTTCAGCAGGGTTGTTTTGCCAGATCCGGTACCGCCTGCAATGATGATGTTGCATCTGGCTTTGATGCAGCCTTCCAATAGCATCACCATCTCGGGGGTGAAGGCTTTGAAGTTAAGCAGATCTTCCAGACGTAGCGGGTTGCTGCCAAAGCGTCTGATACTGACTGCCGCGCCATCAAGTGCCAGTGGGGGAATGATCGCATTGACCCTCGATCCATCTTCAAGACGGGCGTCGACCATGGGCGACGTTTCGTCGATGCGGCGACCTACTTTGCTGACGATGCGGTCAATGATCTGAAGTAGATGCTTTGCATCACGGAATTCCACTTCCGACTTCTCCATCTGCCCTGCACGCTCGATGTAAATGTTCTTGGGACCGTTGATCAGAATATCACTGACAGTGGGGTCCTTCAAAATCAACTCGAGTGGGCCCAGACCCAGCACCTCGTCGATCACTTCTTCGACAATCCGCTCGCGTTCCTGACGATTCAGAAGCGTCTCTTCCGCATCGCAAAGGTGTTCGACCACCAGCCGAATCTCACGTTTCAGCGTGTCGCCTTTGAGGTCGCCCACTCGCGAGAGGTCCAGTTTGTCGACCAACTTGCTGTGGATGCGAGTTTTGACGTCTTCAAATTGTTGCTGCCGACTGGGGCGGCTGATTTGGTTGCCTATTCGCATTGCTGCTGCTTTCTAAGTGCTTTCACTTGGGGTCCCGTGCGGTTCCCCGTCACTTCATTCAATTGAAATGACATCCAACGTGCGGCCGAGCCGTTGGGTGAGGAACGCGGTTGTGAGGTTTGAAACGTTTGTAGTGCCAAGCGAGGGCCCGAAAGCACACCAGCTTCAGCGTTTTTGTCTCAATCCATCCAAAGATAGGCCGCAAATAAGCGGAAAGAAGGAAAACGTATTCGAGTTTCTGCAAAGTGTGTTTCTGTAATGTGTGTTTCTGCAAAGGTCAGGGCCGGCAGTCGGCTTTTAGCTTTGCTGCAGCAAGTCACCCGAGAGAAAGCGTTGTCTGAGACTCATTGGTGAAGATCGACTGTCGTTGGAGTGGACCGGTTGAGCCTGCGATAACGAGATGCATCGATACGATGCGGGCGCGGAGAAGTCGCTGCTGTGAACCAAAAGCAGACCGGCGCCTCCAATCGGAAGCACCGGCCTGCTGCAATGAGTCGGCTGGTCGTGGGCAGGCCTACTTTGACTGTGACCTGACAGGAAACGTGATTACCAAGGGCCGCGCACGTAGTAGGTACCGAATTGATCGGTGTGGCTGGGCCACCTTGGGGTGCCGTAAAATCTACCCTGAGCAACACCCGGGGAGTTGGCGCTACGTCCAAACTGATGGTGAATCGGGTACATGAGATTCTGGCTCACGCCCCACGAGTAGGTTTGCCGCATGTGTGCGGTTGGTGGAACGATCAATGCCAGTGGTTGTCCGTACATTTGATTGTAGTAATTACCATGCCAAGGTCGGTTCATGGAAAAGTTGTAAGACCACACCTGGGCCATTCCGTAGGGATCGCCAGCAGTCGCGTTGGTTTGCGAGGCGGCGATGGAAGCGGTCACCAAGCCGACGGCGAGGATGATTCGATGGATCATGGTAGGCTCATTCATCAGGGGAGTGCTGGATCGGGTTTCAACGGTCAGGGTGGCTGGCTCGTTGCTGGTAGTGGGGAACTAGCGAGGCATACGCAGGAAGTTCCAATAAACGTTGCTCGCTGTCTGGCGAACGGGTGGGTAATAGTAGGAAGCCCGAGTCCTATTCATGCCACGACCGCAGTCATAATGTCGGTGGAACCGATTTTGATGAGGGTACAGCATGTGGTGTGGGTTAAAGGGCTGGTAGGTGTAGTAGGTGTGTCCCACGTTTGGTGGAATCGGCATGGGGGACAAGTACATCTGGGCATTCGCTCGGTTGGCAGCGCCCTGAGTGTAGAAGTTGTAGAACAGGTCTGGCTGGCCGTAGCCCCGCTGAATTCCTGGTGCGACGTCCCCGACGTAGTGGTCGACGGTTGCCGAGGCGGGGACCTTTTCTGCGGTTTTTTTGGCAGGTTCGTCTGCCGACGCGCTGGCAGCGAATGTCATGCAGATGGCCAAGGCGACCGCGGAGTAGGAAAGCGTTCTGATTTTCATAGGTTCGGCTCCACCGTGAACGTCGCCCGAGCGTGTCGACGGCTGAAATGGGTCGGAATCCAGCCGGTTGGCTGGCGATCGATCCCCGCTGGCTTTGGTGCCTCGAGGATGAAAATCCAAGCAACGGCAGCAAAAGTGGGAACAGATCCTGTTTTTAAGAGATTTCGGGTCAAAAACGGCTCTCAGTTGACCTTTGCCTCATTTGCCGCTTCGCTCGGCACGATCCTTGGGTTCGTTTTCACGGGTTTGATCGGTATAACCGGCTTCTGCATCAGTCGCTGTTCAATATGCTGTGATCGACTCGGATAGCGTTAACGGCATAAATTGCCTAGCTTCTGCAATGTTGTTTGGGTGAGCTGAACGCTGATCTCACGAAAAATCTAGCACCACCGGCAAGAAAAGGACCTTCTGGCGTGGCAAAACGTCGAACTCGCAGTAATTCCGGGCACAAGGCCGGGGCTTCTCAAGCTTCCACCAAACGAAAGTCTTCGGCCCGTAAAAAGGAAGAAACCGAATCGCTTTTTGATGTTCAGGATGCATCCATCGTCGTGGTTCCGTTGCGGCAGGCTGCTCAGGAGAAATACCTCAACTACTCGCTATCGGTCATCACCAGTCGAGCGTTGCCAGACGTTCGCGACGGTTTGAAGCCGGTACAGCGGCGAATTCTTTACACCATGAGCCAGCAGGGACTGAATTTCAGTTCCAAACATGTCAAATGTGCGAAGGTGGTCGGTGATGTGATGGGACGTTTTCACCCTCACGGTGATAGTTCCATTTACGATGCTTTGGTAAGAATGGCGCAGCCGTTTTCGCTGCGGATGCCATTGGTCGACGGCAGTGGCAATTTTGGCAGCGTCGATGGAGACAATGCGGCGGCGATGCGTTACACCGAGTGTCGAATGACGGCACTTGCATCGGAGATGTTAAAAGACCTTGCCACCCGCACGGTTGCTTTTAAGCCTAACTATGACGGCAGCAAGGAAGAGCCGGTTGTTCTGCCAAGTCTGGTTCCCAATTTGCTGCTCAACGGTGCAACCGGGATTGCCGTGGGAATGGCCACGAACATTCCACCTCATAACCTGCGAGAAATCTGTAACGCGTTGCTGAAACTGTTGCACAATCCTGAAATCAAGGGTTATCAACTCGTTGCTCACGATGCAATTCAGGGGCCCGACTTTCCCACCGCCGGGCAGGTCATCAACACCAAGGACGAGCTTCGGGAAATTTATGCCACTGGCCAGGGAACCATCAAGCTTCGCGGGACGACCAAGTTGGTGACCCAGAAGGGAGCCAAAATTTTGCAAATCACATCGATTCCATTCGGTGTCAATAAAGCTGCGATGGTCGAGCGTATTGCGGAAATCATTTTTAGCGGAAAGTTACCTCTGGTAACGGAAGTCCGAGATCTTTCGACCGAAGATATCCGAGTCGATCTTCTGCTGAAGAAGGGGACGGACGAAAAAAAGGTGCTCGCCTATCTCTTCAAGCACACCCAGTTGCAAAATAACTTCAATGTCAATTTGACCTGTCTCGTTCCCACCGAGAATCCCGAGGTCGGAGCTCCGAATCGGCTGAGTTTGAAGGAGATGCTGTGGCACTTTCTGCATTTCCGTTTGGAGGTGATTACGGAGCGTTTGACCAATGAATTGAAGGCACTTGAAAAACGCATTCACATTCTCAATGGTTTTGCGTTGATCTTTGACGCTCTTGATGAAATCATCCGCATCATTCGAAAGAGTGACGGGAAAGCTGATGCTGCAAAAAAAATCATGCGGAAATTTCCCGCCGATGGGCGTGGCGACGGTTTGGACGAGGAGCAGACAGATGCCATTTTGGAACTGAAACTGTATCGCTTGGCGAGATTGGAAATCAATCTGATCCTTGATGAGCTCAAGGAGAAGAATCGGCGTGCTCGACAAATCCGAAAACTGCTTGCCGAGGATACCAATGACACAAACTCCTCAGGTCGCTGGCAGATTGTCCGTCAGGAAATTGAGTCACTTGTGACCGATTATGGAAAAGACAGTGTTGGCAAACGACGTACACAGCTCACCACAGTGGAAGAAGAACCCGAGTACACAGCTGAAGACTTCATTGTTGCCGAGGACTGTCATGTCCTGATCACCAAAGATGGGTGGGTGAAGCGGCAAAAACAGATCGCGGATCCAGGCAAGAGTCGCTTGCGTCAAGGTGACAGTGTGTTGGATTGTGTTGCGGGAAGCACACGTGCAACGATTGGATTTTTCTCTTCATTGGGTGTCTGTTACACCGCCCGGATGATTGATATTCCCGCATCCACGGGGTTTGGCGAGCCGATTCAGAAATTATTCAAAATGAAGGACGGAGAAAAAATTGTTACGGCGATTTCGTTTGATTCGCGAGTGATGGGCGATTTTCGGGAGGATCCCAAGAACTCTGAATATTGCCCTGAGTGTCATGCATTGGCTGCCTCTACCAATGGCTTTGCACTGCGATTCAGTTTTGAACCGTTCGCAGAAACTTCCACACGGAGCGGGCGGAGGTTTGCCAGAGTCACAGGGAACGCTTCTATCGTGAGTGTCGTGCCTGTTGATGGTAGCGAAAACCTGCTGGCCGTGTCGCGAGCCTGCCGAGCCATGATCTGCGCTGTCGAAGAAATCAATTATCTCTCAGGTGCAGGGAAAGGCGTGACGTTGATTCGACTTGCTGCGGGAGATGAGTTGCTTGGCTTCAAAGCTTCCACCGGGGATCGAGATTTGTTGACGGTGATGACAAACCGAGGGGCAAAGAAAACAATCTCGACTGCCAAGTATCGGGTGACCTCGCGTGGTGGACGGGGCAATGAGATTCAAAAGAATGGGAAAATATCCGAAATTGTTGTGCTGCCGCCAAAGGCCCCGCCCCCGTTGGGGGAATCCTCTTGACCATTTGTTTATCCTTTATTTTTCCTGCATCAGCCTGTGTGGCTGAATACCTATCCAGCTGACGGAACGACCTCGAGATGGCTGCAAAGAAACGATACGAAGGCGAAGACATCGTTGTGCTCGAAGGGCTTGAGCCTGTTCGTAAACGACCCGGTATGTACATCGGTGGGGTTGGCATGGCAGGGTTGCACCACCTGATTTGGGAGGTGGTAGACAACTCCATTGATGAGGCCATGAATGGTCACGCCACCGAAATTACTGTCACTCTGCACAAGGATGGCCGCACCATCACGGTCTCAGACAATGGTCGTGGCATTCCCGTTGATAAACACCCAAAAACCAAAAAATCCGCGTTGGAAACTGTGCTCACTGTGCTTCATGCTGGTGGTAAGTTTGATGGGAATAACTACAAGACTGCAGGCGGACTGCATGGTGTTGGTGCATCTGTTGTTAACGCATTGAGTAAAGAACTTATCGCAGTCGTTCGACGTGGTGGTGTTCAGTATCGGATGGCGTTTTCCAAGGGCAAAGCAACTTCCAAATTGCAAAAACTCAAAGGCGCAGTGCGGGGCACGGGAACGACGATCAGCTTCACCCCCGACCCCACCATCTTTCCCAAAACCGAATTTGACTCCAACATGATCCGAGCCAGATTGGAAACAGCCAGCTTTCTGCATCGCGGTGTGAAGGTCATTTACAATGATGAAGTGAATAAAAAGAAGGAGACATTTTTTCACGAGCAGGGGATCGTTGACTATCTGGCCAAAGTGATCAAAGAACGAAATGCAAAACCGATTCATGAAACACCGTTCACATTGCGAAAAGAAGACGACTTTCGCATTGAATTGACTTTTCAATGGACTGAGTCGACCGATGAACATGTACGCAGCTATGTCAATGGGATTCCAACAGGAAGTGGTGGCACGCATGAAAATGGTTGCCGTGGTGCCTTGAATAAGGCTGTCAGGAACTACATTGACACACACAGCCTGACGCCAAGGGGAGTCAAACTCACACTTGAGGATATTCGTGAGGGACTGATTGTCATTTTATCCGTGTTTATCGAAGATCCGCAGTTTCAGGGACAAACCAAGGATCGACTCAATAATCCCGATGTACAGTCCGTTGTTGAAGCGGCGATTCGCCCTGCGATGGAGCAGTGGATGAATAACAATCGAAGTGTGGCCGACTCCATTGTTGCACGGATCATTGCCGCTGCCCGGGCTCGGGCTGCTTCGCGGGCTGCATCAGCTGCAGTGTCGAGAAAAGGAGGGTCCAAACGTACCATGCTGCCCGGGAAACTCAGTGACTGTGTTTCCGGTGGTAAGGGCGATTCAGAGATTTTCATTGTGGAAGGTGATTCGGCTGGTGGCAGTGCCAAGCAGGGGCGTAACCGAAACTACCAGGCGATTCTTCCGCTGCGTGGAAAAGTTTTGAATACAGAAAGTGCTACGCTGAAAAAGATTCTTGAAAACAAGGAAATCCAGGACCTTGTCGCCGCGCTGGGCTGCGGCATTGGTCCCAATCTCAATCTTGCCGATCTGCGTTACGAACGAGTGATCCTGCTGGCAGATGCCGATTCAGATGGGCATCACATCACTACCCTGTTGTTGACGTTCTTTTACCGGCACATGCCGGGTCTGATTGCAGCGGGGCGTTTGTATATCGGTGTCCCACCGTTGTATCGAATTGATTTGGGAAAGGAGACCTTCTGGGCGGCAGACGAAGCTGCCAGAGAAGAGGTGCTTGAACAGTACACCGGGCGAGCCAAGCCGGAGATCACCCGCTTCAAGGGTCTTGGTGAAATGATGCCCAAGGTGTTGTGGGATACCACCTTGGATCCAGAAAAACGCCGTATTCAGAAAGTCGAAATTGACGATCAATTGGAGACAGATCGAATCATCAGCGACCTGATGGGACGTGACGCTTCGGCAAGGTTCCGTTTTATCATGGATCGGGCCGAGGATGCTGAGGCAATCGATGTTTGAGCAGCTTGCTTCAAGCTTTACCAAGCTGATTTACCAAGCTGATTTACCAAGCCAGAATCTTCAATCATTCAGTCGGCTGAACATGACGTGTCCCGTTACGGAAATCAGTTGAAAGAACCTGCCGATGGTGTGGTTTCAGACCCCGTGAATGCTACTTTGTGTCGCTGGGGCGACTGCGATCGATATCGTTCTTCATGGGCGGTGCGTTCACGCTCTGGCCAATGGTATACGCCAACCGCCCCATCATGCCAAAGTAGGTGAATGTGGTGAAGATGCTGAGCGAGATCGCGGCCACAATCCCAATGCTGGATGCTATCGACCAAGCCGCCGCGATGAACAGGAACAGCCCCGCAAAAAGTAAACCGGATGAAAAGTAGAATCCGGCCCACTCTTCCTGGCACTTCGAAACACTTCGGGCCAGTTCCGGTGAGAAGGGCGTGAGCACGCTGCCCATGTCAAGCATCGATAGCAAAATGAAAGGTAGCAGCAGGTAGATTGCGACCATCACCAGAAACACCCCCAGAAGACCTGTGCAATTTGTGATGTAGCAAATCGTCCACATGGGAATGGCAACCAGTCCCGTTGCACCTAAGACGAGAACCAATTGGTCAAGCCATTGGAAAATATCCAGACTTGGCCACTCTTCTACATGATCATTGTCATTGGCAACTGATAACAGGATGGCGAACGCACAACTCACAGTGACTGCTCCCAGCAGCAGGCCGCCAACCATCATTCCAACGGCCAACAACAACTGCACTGATGTTTCACCGACAGAGAGCAACAAGGCGGTTGGGATAGCAGCAGCCACCGAAATCACGACCCAATGCATGAGCACACTGGGATCTCTGAAAATACCAAACACGTTCTTGAGCCACTCAACAACATTTGGAGTGTCTTCATAGATGGGGGCTGATGTCTCCTCCTCCTCACGCGAGGCCTCGGCGAGTAATTCATCGGCAGATTTTCTAAAGGGGTCGTTTGTGTCCCTTGCGCCCGTACCACCTTGTCCAAGACTGAATGTTTCCGCATTTGTGATATCAATCTCCGGCTTCTTCCGGACCTTGGGGGGCTGCGGAATGATGATCTCGGAGTAGCAGTCGCTGCATTTGGTCGTCTTTCCAGATTGGGTGGCCTTCGCGTACATGATGGTTCCGCATGTCTTGCATTTCACACGGAAATCAGATTCGTATTCGGTGGAAACGGCTTGCGGATCAGTGGTTGGATTGGATGCAGGTCCACCACTGGCTGTGGTAGCAGCCCCCAATGATTTTATCGCATCAAGTGCGTTGGATTTGACAGGTTGTTGAGCAGGTGAGGCTTGGTTCAAAGCGTCAGTGAACTGGGAAAGCAGTTCTTCTTCTGCAGGGGAAATATTGGGTCCGGATTGGTTTTCATTCAGTGGCAATCCATCCGTTCCGATTGCCGGGCTTTTCGATGCAGAAGCATCGGGGATTGATATCGGAGGCAGCGAGGTCTCAGAAAAAAAAGATTCGTCATCATCACCGGGCGGCGGACCATCAGCAGGTCGCGTCGTTGATGTGGGGATCGGTGGGATTGTTGGTGTTTTTTTGGTGGCGCTGCCTGGTGATTTTGGTTTGTCAGGTTGGGGGGGCACGTCCACCGTTGAGGATGGGACCAGCGGAGCCGGCGTGTCGTCCAACGTCAACCAATCATCTTCATCTGCTTCAGTGCTGGTGTCGGTCGAGATTCCCGGCGCAAGAAAACTCTGCTCGCAGTGGGGGCAATTGACGCGTTTGCCCGCCGCATTGTCAGAAATGGACACTGAGCCATTGCATCGGGGGCATTGAAGCGATTTCGGCACGGCGATCCCCAAGACACATGTCAGAATCGTGACAGGATAAGACTTACAGCAAGCTTATTCTATCCAACAACTCGATGATGACAGCAGTCGCCAGCTGGATGATCGAAAAATTTTTTCCATCATGACTGATCTGAACGCTCAAGATGGTTGTTTGGCAGTGATGTGTACAAAATTTTGTGGCTTCGCCTGTCGTAGCGATTTTTTTCCGTTTGCCTAACGAGTGTGATGCCGGAGAAAATTTTCCATCTCCCACATTGTCCAATGGAAATATTGGTTGTCTTCTCGCCCATAATTGAAGAATCCATGGCCAGCTTCAGGGTATTCGATGAATTGGGATTCACCACCAACGGCGGCAAGCCGTTTTTGAAAATCGCGAATCAGTGCAGGAGTGATCAGTGTATCTTTGGCACCGCTGAGTATGAGCATGGGCGGCAGACCTGCCCGCACATGGTGAGCTGGTGAGAAGTCTCGAGGTTCGATGTTAGCTTGTAAGCACTTTTTTCGGCCACTCGACCAGCCATCAACCAAGTCAATCACCGGGTTGAACAGAATCAGGCCGGCTGGTTCCGGTTCTTCGAAACCGTTGCCGGCAGTGTCAATTGTTCTTAGCGCCAACGAAAGGTGACCCCCGGCTGATCCTCCGGAAAGGAAAATCTGGCTCTTGTCGATGTGATGCTGATTTGCATGTTTGATGATCCATTGATAGGCCAGCCTGACATCATTGAGTGTGTCTTGCGGAGTCAGGTTCTTTCCAGGGCTCCGGAAATGAGTGGATATGGTGTTGAACCCACGTCGTTGCAGATAGAGACATTGCGGGGCCAGTGAGTCCGGCTTGCCCCCCCAGCCGCCACCATGAATGAAAAAGACGCAGGGGCGTTTTTCATCCTCGGCGATGTCCAGTGGGTTGAAAATCCACAGACGTTGTTGGGGAATGTTCGAGTCACCATAGGAGAACTCTTTTCCCGTGGCCAGCATGCGGCTGTTCAGTTGGCTTGTTTCCTGCTTGTCTGCTGGCACGTAAAGCAGGTCAAGTTCCGGCTCACCGTAGGCGTTGACCAAATCAGGTTCCTGAGCATTACCCAGATTGTTGTCAATGAATTCTGCCAGTTGCTTTTGTGCCTGCTGGTCCGCCTCACTCATTTTCAGTGGATTGACTTCCCGTTCTTCCAGTGGCTTGTCGGTCAGGCGAAACAGGCGGCCATTTCGATACAGCTTGTAATCTTTATTGAGTGCAAAGACTTCACGACGAAATCTTTCCTTGTCCCAGCCCGGTCGTGAGTCGTACCAGAAGAATGCGGACTCGCGTTGGGGACCCGGTTGATCAAACAGGCGATGCGAGAAGCTGATTCCATCGGTCACTGTGTCTTCCGGAAGTTTTGTCCCAGCCAGGTCCATCAGCGTGGGAAGAAAGTCGGAAGCGTCGACGAGCTCGTGATCAATGCCAGATTTGATTTTTTCGGGCCAGTAAGCGATCAGGGGAACGTGGATGCCTGTTTGCAGTGAACTTGCTTTTCCACCTTGGATCTGTCTCCCATCCTTCATCCCGGAAACGACTTTGGCATGGGTGCCGTTATCACTGTAGAAAAGTACGATGGTGTTCTCCAGCAACCCCTTGGTTCGCAGCTTTTCGACCAGCGTGCCAACTGCTGTGTCCATGTATTGAATCATGTCCACGATGTACTCGGGGGCTTCGACTTGCTCATTGTCGGGATCCCATCCGGGTGTGTCAGGCGTTGGCACGAACGGCCAGTGAGGTAACGCCATCGGATAGTAGGCGAACGTAGGCTGGTTTCTCGTGGAATCAAAGAAATCGACAATCTGCTCGACCCATAAGTCTTCGCCGAATTGTCCTTGATAGGTTTTTAGTTTTCCCTCGGACCCGGCGGTCCCTTCGAGCATGGTTGGATTGGTGTAACGAGATCCTTTGGTTTCGGTGTGGAGTGCATGAAAGAGGGCGTAGCGGTCGAAACCTGCATCCTTGGCGTGCATGCCTGTTCCTCGTCGATTGGACGCGCCAGGCAGATCAGGGGGGTCATAGGATTGCAGTTGCCATTTGCCAAAAATTCCTGTCGTGTAGCCGGAGTCCTTCAGGTAGTGGCCAAATGTTTTCTGATCGGGGTCAAGAATGCCGAAGTATTTCCAATTTCGATGGTTGTACTGACCGGTCATGATTTGGACACGTGTGGGAGTGCACAACGGCTGGGAGTAGGCTCGTGTGAATCGAAGCCCTGCGGCTGCCATTCGATCCAAATTGGGCGTCTCGTAGGAGGTGCCGCCGTAGCAGCCGAGGCCTTCGATCCCGACATCATCAGCCATGATCAGCAAAATATTGGGGCGTTCCTCTGCCACCAAAGGGGAGCTCAAAAGGACTGAAACCAGGATTGGGATGAGACGGGAAAAACGTCGGAACATGGCAGATTCGTGGCGGGAAAACGGGGGATGGGATCTCAAAGCGTATTCTAGCCCAGCCGGTCTTTCACTTCGCCACCGAGTTCCGAGGTATTGCGTTTTCCTTGATTTCGATAGATTGTGGCTTGGAATCGTCATTTCTCCCACCAATCGACCCTGTGTTCCATGCTTGTATCCCTCAAATGGCTGACCAAGTACGTTGGCCTGCCGATGAGCCACGAAGAACTCGCTCAAAGGCTCAGCCTGTCCGGACTCAATCACGAGGGAACGGATCACATCAATGATGATGTGGTGATCGACCTCGAAGTCACCAGTAATCGAGGTGATTGTTTAGGGCACATTGGTGTGGCTCGTGAAGTAGGTGTTCTGTATGGCCTTCCCACATGTCGACCTGAGCCAAGCCTGAAGTGTTCTGATCAACAAATCGATTCCCTGCTGACGGTGGAAAACCAGTTCGAACAAGCATGTCCTCGCTACACCGCCCGAGTCATTCAGGGAGTGCAGGTTGGAAGTAGTCCTGACTGGCTGGTCGAGGCGTTGCAGTCGGTTTTCTGGAAACGCAAACTTGATGGTGCGATCGAACCGTATCAGAGTATCAATAATGTGGTTGATGCGACCAATTACGTTCTGATGGAGTGTGGTCAGCCTTTGCACGCTTTCGATTATGACAAGGTCGATGGCTCCAGAATCATTGTCAGGCCCGGTCACCAGGGCGAAAAAATTGATGCCATTGATCATCGACAATATGAGTTGGATGAGACGACCTGTGTGATTGCTGACGCGACTCGTGCTTCAGCCGTCGCGGGCGTGATGGGGGGAGCGATTTCAGAAGTCAGTGATGCGACCCGTGATCTGGTGATTGAGTCAGCTGTGTTCACGCCTTTGTCAGTAAGACGCACCGCAAGAAGGTTAAAGTTGCACAGTCCGTCTTCATACCGATTTGAACGTAAAGTGGATCCCGTTGGCGTTGAGTGGGCAAGTCAACGGGTTTGCGAAATGATCGTCGATCTTGCTGGTGGCGAGGTCGTTAGTGGGGTCATTGATACTGCAGCAGAAATAAAACCACGTCAGCCAGTTGTCTTACGAGCCAGTCAGTTGGAGCGAATTCTTGGGATCACGATTGATGCCCAGGAAGTGACTCGAATCCTCGTTGCACTGGGTTGCGAGGCGAAGGCAGGCGAACTCGCATCAGAGTCAGGGAAATTGTATGTGCCGCCGACCTGGCGGCACGATTTGACACGTGAAGCTGACTTGATTGAGGAGGTTGCACGGATTCATGGTTACGAAAAAATTCCTGAGGATGCACCGATCCCGGTAGCGCCAAGTTCAAAACGGGATTTCGATACGGCAATGGAGCGAATTCGCCAAGTGATGACCGCGGCGGGACTCAGTGAAGCGATGACGCCGAGCATCGTGACTCAAAAACTCGACGAATCCTTGAGCCCATGGACAGACCGACCTGCTTTGGAGAGCGAAACGCCGATGCTCAAGGGAGCGCGCCGACTTCGGAGAACCTTGTTGCCCAGCTTGATCCAAGGGCGAGCGAAAAATTGGGCCGCTGCCAGTTTGACCGCTGATCTGTTTGAAATTGCTCACATCTATCTCCCCAGCGAAACTGACAGCGGCCTGCCTGCGGAACAGTATTCGTTGGGCTTGATTGCCGGACGTGACTTTTTTGAATTCAAAGGAGTGGTGGAAACGTTGTGCCACCGTCTGGGCGTGGAGCACTCCTTGCAGGTCTCAGTGGTGGAACGTGCTGGATTTGTTCCCGGGAAATGTGTTCAGTTGAAACTGGGTGAAACCGAGGTCGGCTATCTGGGATCCGTTGATGAGAAGACGCTGAAACAGTGGAAAATATCCGGCCCGGTGGTTGTCGCAGAAATGGACTTGCCAAAATTACTCGAGAAATCGCAGCTCGTGCCTCAACAGAAGTCTGTCAGTTCCTTCCCTTCGATTCAGCGGGACTTGAATTTTGTAGTGGCTGAATCAGTGTGTTGGAGCGATATGGAACATGTGGTTCGCGCCGCTGTTGGATCGGAACTTGCCGCAGTGAAGTATCGCGAGACTTATCGGGATGCCAAGAAAGACGGTAAGGATCGTAAGCGTGTTCTGATGAGTGTGGAATTGCAAAGTCATGAGGCCACTCTGAGCGGACAACAGGCCGATGAACTGGTGGGTCAAGTGATTGGTGCATGCCGCGATCAATTGTCTGCCGAATTGCTCTCCTAATACAAAAACTGGTCGGCATTGGCCGACCAGTTTCATGTTCTTGTTCGCATTGTGTCTGCCGATTCAATCAGTCTTCAATCGGTGTTTCTTTTTTGCCATCGCGAATGAACGGTTTGCGGACCTGCTCACCACCGGCGGGTTGGAAGTTCCTGACCCAAATATTACGGAAGCCAACTGGATTTCCGTGATCCTGAATCGAGATCGGTCCCGTGGGCGGATGCTGCGTGTAAGCGGGGGGCCGGTTGTAGGGTGTATCTCCTTTGAGCTCAAAGTGATTCAGAATAAGCACACCGTTGTGAATCGCTGTAATGTACGCGGGAGACACCAGTTTGCCGTCATCATCGAAACGTGGAGCCGTCCAGAAAATGTCGTAAGTATTCCATTGCCCGGGAGGACGCATTGCATTGACAGCGGGTGGTGTCTGTTTGTAAATAGCGCCCGCTTGTCCATCAAAGTAAGTTGGGTTGGCATAGGAATCGAGTACCTGGATTTCGTAACGATCCATCAGGAAAATACCGCTGTTGCCGCGACCTTGGCCAGAACCTTTGACGGGGACAGGAGCTGTCCATTCGACGTGAAGTTGGCAATCACCAAATGACTGTTTGGATATGATTTTCCCTTTTCCGGAATAAGCGACGCCATCTTTGACTTCCCACCGCTCACCGTTTTTCCAGTCTTTCAGACTTTCACCATCAAATAAAACAATGGCATCTGAGGGTGGGGCAGAGTCAGTTTTGCCGGGAGTGACGATGCCAGGTTCTTTCCATTTGATACCGTTGAGGTATTCGCCGGCATTGGCCCAAGTAGTGGCCAAGATGATGCTGGCTGCGATGGCGAGTGCGAGTGGCTGCGAGAATTTAACCTGACGTTGCCGGGAAGACATCGATTTTTGAGACATGGGTTGCTATCAGAGAGAGGAATGGGGGAAGCTGTTTCCGTCCCCAAGACGGAAATTTTGCTGAGGAGAATTATGATTCCTACGCTGGCGGCAATCAATCACGCCGTTTTCGAATCGAGTCAATGAAAGCCACTGGCTTACCACGCAAGCGGTGTTGAGGGCGGATCATGAGGCTTGATCGGCAACATGCACTTCTTCATTTGGTGTGATTTTGCCGCCAAAGCCAGCATTGACGCCGAATCAGAAAAACTGCTATTCCACGCAGTATGGATGTTGTTTCTCTCTGCCGAGTCGCCACAGTCGTTCTCTTGGCTGTTTCCTGCTGCCGCTTTGCGCGCGGACAGGAGTTATTGTCTCCCGGCCTTCGCGTGGCTGGGCAAGATATTTCGTTGCAACGGGTTCCGGGCAATATCGGAATGGCAGCGACGAAAAAGACCCAGCTCAATCCTGGTGAAACACAGGCTTGCGTCCTGCTGACCAATGACAACGTCCTGTTTGGTCAGGCACGACAATTGGGTGAGTTTGTCATTGTGACGACGGCAGCGGGCGGGGAAGTTCGCCTGCCGCGACTCAAAGTTGCTTGCTGGGCCGAGAATATTCGAGACCTCTATCAGTACCGTATTGATCAACGCGGAAAGCCTACTTTACGGCGTCACCTGCGGGATGCACGCTGGTGTGTGCATTACGATCTTTACGATTTGGCAGCACGTGAATTGATTGCCGCTCATCGAATCGATCCGGATAATCACGAGGCAAATGCCTTGGAGAGCCAGTTACGGAATCTTGTCACTCCGCGAGCCGTATCGAAATCAGCTGCTACCAGAATCGGGTCAGGAAAAAATACCAGCTCCGTCGATGAAGGCACTGCTGTTGCGCCTGCAGGTTACGACACTGAGGATTCACAAGCGTTTGATATCGATGCCTTCACGATTCGGCGATTTGCAAGTCATATTCAACCGATGCTGCTCAATCGATGCAGCGTTTGTCACCAGACGACGGTCAGATCTGTCAACAATGAACTTCCCAAACCCAAATGGCACTTGACCGTTCCAAGTGTGGGCTCAAGAGCATCCGCCTCCATCACTCGCAGTAACCTGCAGGCAATCATTTCCTACATCAATCAAGAATCGCCTGAAACCAGTCCACTCCTGGTGCTGGCCACGACACCGCATGGTGGCAGTCCTGCTGCGCTCAGTCAACGCAATACAAAAGCAATTCAATCACTTGGCCAGTGGGTGATGATGGCGGCAGCCAGTCTTGAAAATGGTCAATCGATGAACGATGAAAAACGTGGTGAATCCGCAGGGAACAATCAAGACCAGGATAGTTCCAGTGCTCCAGACGTTTCTACCTTGCACAGAGCATTGGAGCAGAGCGAGGGTCAATCCGCACCAGAATCGGTGGTGCTACCTGTCCAAGCTGCTATCGATCATGGGGCCAAATCAGGCCCACATCGCTTGCCACCTGTGTCGAATCCCTTCGATCCGGATCTTTTTAATCGCCGTTTTCATGCGGCAAAGTCAGACTGATTCGTGCTCGTGGTACGGTCACTCGCGTTCTCTCTGCGTACCATGCGCTGTTGAATTCAAAACCGAATTCAACACTCCTTAAACGCTGAATCTTGATCTGCTTCGGGCTCGTTGCTGGCTATCTGAGTCGTCAGTGCATTGTCGTGTGGTTTCTGCGCTGATCAGGTAGACGCTGATCAGGTAGACG
>PKCN01000286.1 GCA_002862205.1 Planctomycetaceae bacterium
CCCTCCGCAAGCACCCGTCGGGATGGGATGTACCCCGGCATTCCGTTGGTCCAGGCGGTAACCCATAATCGGTCCCAATCAAGCTCGCCGCTCAGCCTCAGTGCATAATCAACCACCACTTCGCCCCCGAGGAAAACGATTGCCAGTTCGTTTCCAAAGGAACACAGGGAAATGGGATATTCAACGGTGGGTGGGAGATCAGGCATCTGCTCTAGTTTTTTGAGCATGGATTTCGCAAGTTGATACTGGAAACCGGTGGTTTCTTTGATCCTTTTTTCCCAGTACTTTCGGGGCGGTGGCGTCTGTAAGGGCAGTTGAATGTTCTGGCTCACGACGGTGGGTTCAGCATTCAGTGTTTGAGTGCTACCCGCCAACACATGGGCGACCTCCGCGGCAATGGACTGCCCGTGTTGTTGTGCCAGTTGCAAAGTCCCGGATGGTTGTGGGCCAACATCTGCCCCGCAGCCGATGGTCATGAGGGAGGTGGCGTTTGGGAACCGTGATTCGATTTCGGCATTTGCATAACCGGCCCAGTCGCCGCCAACAGTATTGCGTGATCCGACCGTGGTGCAGTGGCATGCATAATTGGCCCAGACGAACCTTACTTTGCCTGAACGGTCTCTACCGGCCAAGACAGGAAGGCTGTGGTCAACCGGTCCATCACGTTGGAGCCCAAACCCCTGCCAGGTTGAATCGGAAAGAACACGGCGGTTGGCACCAAAGGTCACCCGTCCACGACCCCATTCCACCGTCATCGCTTCTCGTTTGTCTAGCGCTGTGACGACAGCCGATTCCATTTGCTGGACCGCGAAGTTCGTGTAATTGGCGGTTGCCTGTTCCATCGCGGAGGACGTGCGGCCCGCCCACACAATTGGCGCATAGCCAACCAACGTTGGCGCATTGTGCGTATGCGTCGCGGAAACCATCAGATGCGTCTGCTCAATTCCACGAGGCACCAAACGTTTTGCAAGCTGGTTCCGCACAGTTGCAGGCACTCCACAATTATCAAGAACGACAATCACCACAGGGTTTTCGGTGCCCATCACGATCGCACGGGCCCACAGTTTTGAATCGACGCCCTGAAATGGCTGGGTTCTTCCGCCGTATCCGGCAAGGACCGCCGGCGAATGA
This sequence comes from Planctomycetaceae bacterium, assembly GCA_002862205.1. Lineage (GTDB taxonomy): Bacteria > Planctomycetota > Planctomycetia > Pirellulales > Pirellulaceae > Rubripirellula. The sequence continues at coordinate 1,132 of PKCN01000286.1, forward strand.
GGTGTCACATCCACTTTGGCAACGCCAATCTGCATGAACCTCTGAGCATCGTCTGCAGCAGCGACAGAATTCACGCCTGTGAATCCGATCAGGGTCACCAACAGAACGCTGATAAAGGCATCGTTTTTATTCATGATCAATCTTTCAGACCCGCAGCACAACGACCTGAGTCTCCCGGGCATGATGACTCTGGCATTGCGGATTGAGTTCCTGAGGGTAAAGTTCCATGCGATTGTCGGTGCGTATCACAACAGGACTGGAACCGATTCACGATCCAAACCAAAATACGATGCGATCCGGTTTCACATGATAACTTCTCCTGAGTCTCGACATGCAAATCCAACCACAGATTCCGTTCACAATGGTGATGGCCTGCTGTTTCATTTCCTTCGCCAAAGGCGACGAATATGAGCCCCAACTGTTTCAAACAGTGAAACTCATCTATCAGGATTCGTTTGATAGGGATGGACCGCACAAGGATGATCAGCAGTGGGTGATCCGCCAGAATACTCAATGGCATGTCAAGAATGGCGTGTTGACGGGCGGATTGGCTGACGCGGAATACCAGAAGATGATGCAGGCGAAAAAGGATGGACACGACGGCACGCGAACCGTCATCTTTCTAAAACCGGTTCCAAAGGCTTTTGTTCTGCAAATGCGTGTTCGTTACAACGAAACCGCCAGAAAAGGACGCGACCGGGGTTCCCTGTTGGATCTTGGGCATCACGTCAACTCGTTTGTTTTCAAAGGAAACGAGGGTGCCTTGACTCTGCAGAAGAAAAAGAAAATCAGACTCCCCGATGGTTTCTTTCCTCTCAACCAATGGAATGACGTCACGATTGAAATCAAGGAGGGTGAATTGCTGATCTGTGTCAACGATACAACACTGAACTTCAAAGATCCTTTGATCACATTGAAGTCCGAGAACGACTTTCAACAAATCGATTTCAAAGGGCAGGATTTTGGGTCGGTGCAGATTGACTGGCTGAGGCTGTACCGTGGTAGCGAATGAGCTGATTGTAACTGCGAGGGCTCAAGATTCTGTTGTAACGGCGATGGGAGCGACAATTTGTGACTCTCATTGAAGGAAATCGATTGCAGGGCCCGAAAAAATCGTTCACGCTTCATCTCCACGGGGATTACCAGTTTTGAAATTGGTGCCGACTTGGGGCAGGATGCCGTATGAAATTGTCTCCAAATCGGATGTTGTGAGTTAGATAAACTTGAAAAGCTGCTAAACTGGAGAGAGTGATTCGAGTGGCACCAGCGATGGATGGATTATCCCATCATGGTGGTTGTCGCACCCGGTTCACTCCCACCTGCTTCCCCGACAATCGGGCACCGTGATTGAACGAGCTTCTGAGTGCCAATTGCTCTTGGTTGCTATTGTGCGATTTCCGTTGGTCCCGATGCACCGAGCACGAGTACAGGATGCCCGAGCCTGCTAAAAAAGCCGTTGACACACTGAACGTTTCCGTTCACCGCGTCCCCCGAGCGACACGCCGTTGCACATCTCCGCATGCAAAGCGAATTGCTGGAATTTCCCGAGGACGGTCGGGATATGTGCGAACCTGGCTGCTGACCGTTTCGGTTCTGATGTTGGCAATTGTTGCAAACGCAGCGGAGCCCGACTCTGGTGACCCGAAGTCGGCAACGCTGGAATCGCTCAAAATGGAAGGCCGCCGAAAGTCAAACTTTCTAAGCCAGAAGGCCACTAAGCCAGTGGTGGTAGGTGTGCCAACTGCTGATTTGAAGCAGTATCAGGACGTGATCCTGCCTTTGTTGAAAACCAAATGCATGGATTGCCATGGCCCTGATGAGGAGCATGCCAACTTGCGGATTGACCAGATCAATCCCGACCTGCTGTCGGGCGAGAGTGTGGAGCGGTGGCGTGAAATTTATAAAGTGCTTAGCAACTCCGAAATGCCGCCTGATGATGAGCCCACTTACGCGATCACTGACGATGATCGAAAAGTCATGGTTGCGTGGATAAGTGGAGAAATGAATAAGGCGTCGTTTGTGCGCCGTAATACGTCCGAACACACCTCTTTCCGTCGCCTGACGAAGCAGGAGTACAACTACGCAATTCAGGATCTTCTTGGCTTGCCTTACGCGATTGGAAACAGCCTGCCTACGGAAACTGCGTCCGAAGATGGATTCATCAAGAATTCCGAAATGCTTCAAATGTCGGCCATGCAGTTTGAACGGTACCGTTCATTGGCATTGGACGCTCTCAAACGAGTGACGGTTCGGGGCCCCCGACCCCAGCCGGTTGTCTACGACATTTCCATGCAGCAGCAAATGGAAAAACTCGCGGCTGCAAAAAACGCCAAGGTTTTCAATCAGGCGGATGAAGACTTCAAGAACAACCGGCGCAGGCAGCATTTTTTCAATACCGAGACGGGCGATGGCGTTACATTTTCCAATGGAAGCGTGAAGCCCCGTGGTGAGTCGGCAGACGTGCCAGCTACAGCCTCTTCACCAGTAGTGCTTTCTCTTGGTGCTTCAAACGAGAGTAAGTGGAACCTTGACCGTTTTCTACCGGACGAAGGCATCATGCGGGTGAGTGTCCGAGTGGGCCGAACATCGATGCAAAGTGATGAGTATGCGAGTCTAAGGCTGATCTTCAGCGCTCATACAAGTAATAATGCGAACTTCAGCCAAATCATCAGCGATCGTGATGTTCCGGTGACAAACGCTGCAACGGATCCACAATACATCCACTTCGATATCCCCTTGAGTGAGATCCAAAGGAACCCATTCCGAAAACTGGAGACCACCTTCCCAAGGCGTGACGAGTTTCTTCACATTCGGAATGTGTCGAGCATCAGAAATAACAAGGAACGAATGCGACTGCATATTGACCACATCAAGATCACTGCACCGTTTTACGAACAGTGGCCCCCGAAATCACACACCGAGATTTTTTTCCACAGTGGGAATCGAGCTGACGAGAATATCTACGGGCGCGAAGTCCTTGAGCGTTTTCTGCAACGGGCATGGCGTCGTTCGGTGTCGGCTCGCGAGCTTGATCAATTCATGGGTCTGTTTGCCAACTACCGCTCTCAATTGCCAACGTTCGAAGAGGCAATGATCGAGGTGCTGGCAACAGCGTTAGCAGCTCCGGAATTCCTGTACTTGACCGAATATTCGGTCCAAGCCCAAGAGGATGACCGTGCTCGGATTAGTGATTTCGAGCTAGCAAGTCGACTGTCTTTTTTTCTATGGTCGAGCGTCCCAGACGATGAATTACTTCAACTTGCAAAACAGGGGCAGTTGAGCAATACCACCAAGTTGCGGGAGCAAGTGGACCGGATGCTTGCGGACCCCAAAGCCTCGCGATTCCACAAAAGTTTCGTGGGTCAATGGCTGGGACTCGAAGGGCTTGAAAGCATTACACACATTAAAGACGTTGAGTTACTCTCTGCAATGAGGCAGGAGCCAATCGCATTCTTTGCGGATCTGTTAAGTCGAAACGGCAGTGTGCTTGAGTTCTTGCACTCTGATTACGTTGTGGTCAACGAGCGTCTGGCTTCGCACTACGGTGTTCGTGATGTGTTTGGACCGAATTTCCAAAGAGTTAATGCTGACAAGATTAACCACCGTGGCGGGCTTTTGACGGGCGCAGCTGTGATGGCGATGAACTCGGACGGTAGCGACTCAAACCCGCTCAAGCGAGGTGTTTGGCTGCTTGAGCGAATTCTGGATGATCCACCACCCCCACCGCCACCCGATGTGCCAGAAGTGGATCTGACTGACCCAAGGATTCTGGAAATGACGCTGAAGGAACGCATCATTGACCACCGCAACAAGGCTGCTTGCGCCTCCTGCCATTCCCGGATTGATCCGTGGGGAATTGCGTTTGAAAACTATGATGCACTGGGTGTTTTTCGAACCAAGGTGGGAGCACAGCCGGTGGATGCAAATTCAACGCTGTTCAATCAGCAGCCTTTAGCGGGAATTGATGGACTCAAACGTTATCTGCTCAGCGATCGGCAGGACCAATTCATCAGGGCCATCGTGCACAAGATGACTGCCTATTCGTTGGGCCGACCGTTGACCTTTGCCGACCGGTCTGACGTTGATAAACTAGCGATCAAACTCAGGCAATCCGGGGACCAATTGGAAGACCTCATCCACCTCATCATTGCCAGCGATATTTTTAATGCGAAACAAGCAACAGGATCAGATCATGAGTGACCTCTCTCAAGGATTGAATCGTCGCAACTTTCTTCGCGGGTCGGGATTGGCCTTGGCTTTGCCATGGTTAGAGTCTACTGCTGCGTCTGCAGGCGAAAGTGTTAGCACGCCTAAACGTTTTATGAGCGTGTACCATCCCGATGGGGTTGGGTTACCCCTCAAGTCGGATCCTGCATGGAAAGACTGGAGCTGGTTTCCCAGAGGTGGTGAGCGTGATTTCGAACTGACCAAAGTACTGGACGTACTCGAACCGCTTCGCAATGAGATCACGATCTATTCAGGGCTGTCGCATCCTGCCTCACGTAAAGTACACGGCCATTCCAACGCCGACCAATACCTCACTGGTGCTGCAACGGGAGGGCATGGAGCTTATCAGAACTCCGTGTCGGTGGATCAGGTGATCGCGCAACACACCGGCGATGCAACCAGGCATGCATCTCTGGTGATGTCAACCAATGGAGGTATCGGTGGTCCTCGCGGGGCGCAGACTCAATCGTTCAATCAGGAAGGACGCCCGATTCCTGCAATGAACAAGCCAAAAGAGATTTTCGACACCCTCTTTCTTGCCAAGGGCAAGGATGCGCAGGAGAAACTCGCACGTAGTAAAAGCGCATTGGACTTCCTGATTGAAAACACTCGTTCATTGGGAAGTAAAATCTCTCAGCAGGATCAACACAAATTGCAACAGTATCTTGATGCGGTGCGTGATACCGAAGTGAAGCTGGAAAGAGCCCAAAAGTGGGTCAATACACCGGTTCCTGAAGTGGACACGCAGCGTCTGCATCTAGATGCCGGGCCCGAGGAGGCGCGACTTTATTTTCAAACCATGTATGAGTTGATTTACCTGTCGTTCTTCAGTGATTCGACCCGTGTTGCGACGTTTCAACTTGGGCGTGAAAATGGTGAAGGCCCGCATGACTTGCTCTCAAAAGCGGTTGACCTCGGAATGGCGCATGGATTGACGCACGATGTAAAGAAACCCGATGGTTGGAAGAATCTCGGGACGTACAATCGCTATCAAGCAAGTGAGTTCGGTCGATTTGTCAAGCGTTTGAAAGATACAACCGAACCGAATGGGCATGGAACGCTGCTTGACAATACGTTTGCCATGCATGGTTCAGCATCAAGCAGTTTTCATCTGTCTCGTAACTATCCGATCATTTCCGCGGGTGGTAAGAATTTCGGTTTCACAAATGGGCGTTATTTGAAGTTCGGGAAAGGAAATGAAGACAATCAGGCAGGCGCGGGAATTGTGAGTGATGCCGGTTGGCGGGGGAAGGTTTCGGCAGATGAAGAACCGCTTGCACTCCTGTTCACAACCCTGTTGCAACGATTCGGCGTGGAAACTGACACGTTCGCTGGGATCAGAGGAACTTTGGATCGCGTTTGACTCCTTGCGGTTCATCCGTTCAGGGAGTGGGGATTCTTCCAAACACAGGGGAGACTTGTGACTGTTCTCGAGCAGATGCTGGTAAACGGAATCACTTCCCATGCTCCGAGTCTTGCGAGACGTTGTGTCGGATCGAATGCACACCGTTTGTATGCACCGACGGTATCAGGCGAATAAAAACATTGTGCCTGAGAACCGCTCTGGTCACTCTGGTCACTCGGGTCGCAATGCGGGGAGACGAGGGGCGCACTGCGGGGAGACTAGGGAAGACGAGGGGTGTTGCGATCCAAAATTCCGCTCTGGGCTAAGGCAAGGAGCAGGGAGCAAAGAGCAGGGAGCAAAAGGCAAGGGACAAGTGCAGCACGCTTGCCCGATTCTCATGCGGTGAAGCAGTCGCTGATGGAGAAAATGGGCAGTGCGGGGCCCCGGTTTCTTGAATGAGGGCATCCGATCACTTAAAACGGATGCAGCGGTTCGCTGGCAAGTGAGCCCATTTCCGTTGCGCCCATCCCATGCCACTCTCCCCCATCACGGTCATTCCAGCCACCACGAACACCACCGTTCATGCTGCATTCCCAGTTCAAACGTTTTGTGCAGCGCTCATGAGACGTATCCGGACAGCAGCATTCTGGCTGGTCCCGGTGATCGCTGCGTGCGGATTCGCGACTGAGTCAATGTTTGCAACCTCAGTGCTTGCTCAGGATTCTGTCCAGACGGACAGGGGCGTTTTACACCCGTCTTACCAGATTGTATTACTTGACGCAGGTGTCACGCCAGATTCTCAGGGTGCAATCCGTCTGTTGAATCGCTTGACCACCTCAAACGCTACCGTCGATGAGATTGGGAAGTACATCAGGGAATTGGGAAGCGATAACTTTCACGCGCGGCGAAATGCACGATTCCAGTTGCTTGGCATGGGCAGCATCGCAAACGCACAACTCTCTTCTGCGATCCACAGTCATGATTTCGAGACCGTTCTACAAACGAAGAGTATCCTACGTTCCCTGAAGTCCAAGTCGAATGAGGCAGTTCGCGAAGAGCAGGTACTTGCCGCATTCCGTTTGCTGTCCACGGAGGTGAATCGAGCTTGTGTACCCTCAGTACTCGCGATTATCCCTGAACTGAAAAGTAAGACACTGTTGAAGCACGGTGCGATTGTCTTGTGGGCGTCTGTATCTGATGAGCATCGCGATCAGATCGCTTCCGCGTTGCAGCACCCGAACGCGGAAGTGCGTATTGCGGCGATTCCTGCCTGGGAGATCATCGAGGGAGAGAAAGCGGTGGAGTTGGTGCGCCCACTGCTCTCTGACGTACAGTCAGCGATTCGATTGTCAGCAGCACGCGCATTATTTGATCACGCGCCTCGGGTGTGTATGGAAACATTGATTGACTTGCTTGACAGCGAGGATCGGTCAACCAGGTTACAGGCAGCATGGCTGACAGCGGAGGCTTTTGATGAACAGCATGCCATCTCCAGTGATCGTACGTTTGGCGAACAGGCTGAACTGTGGCGTGAAAAACTTCGCACGTCGGCGAATCAACCGAATCAATACAGGCTCGGTAACGCCCGTCACCAGATCAGACCGTTTCTGGCTGGATTCAAGGAACAATTCGATCGTTCCATTTCCTCGCTGAAAACGCATTATGGGGACCTGCAATATGTCGACTCTGTGGGTGACGCTGTTGCGTCGGTGAGCAACGGGATTGCCCGAATGCATGGTAGCGACAAAAAAGGCGAACAAAAACTGTTGATCAAAGCTGAGCAAGTTATTGGAACCGAACAGTTTTCCAAACCCTTCACCGTGGTGGCCGAGTTGGGGGGTGAGGCAAAGGGGATCGGAACTTATCACGTTGGAATCTCGATCGGTAATTTGCGTATTCTTTTTTACCCCGGGCTTCGTAACGGTGGCTTTCGCATCGAATGCGTCGACAGCAAGGTGTTTAAGGTTTCAAAGCGCCCCATGCCTTTCACGCCCGGCCACGAAGTTCTTTGTGAGATGTGCATCGTGGTGACGCCGCTGCAGAACGGTGCCGTCCGTCTTGAGACAACAATCACCGATCCGAGAACTCCCAGTCGTCCATTCACGAACAACTATGTTGCGCAAGCGAAGGACATTAGGCGACTGGAAACGATTTGCCTGGAACGCAGTGGCGGGGCGGGTGGAGCGGCTCTGTTTGGCTCCTTTTCGGTTGAACCTGCGGATGCTCGTTAGGCTGTTTCCAGACCGTTAACCTCGCTCATCGAATCGTCAGTGCAGCGGTGGTCCAATCCCGGTCCGGGACGTTAGCGAATGGTTATTCAGAGCAAGCCGCGAAACGCCCGGCTAAGCATCCCACTTCACGATCACGCTTTTGTATTTCAGGCTGTCCGCGGTAGGGGGATGACTCCAACTGGAACGATGTGCTTGTAGCGATGATGTGAAAACCTGATTTCATTCAATGACAGCAAGCAAACCCCTACAGGGCTGAGGTCTGCCGGTGAACCACGTTTGCTGGATAGCTCATCCCGAAGCAGAGGGGCATGACCCGAGAGACGGTAGAATTCATCCGTTTTCTCAAATCAGGTTCAGGTGAAACACGATAAACAGGTCAATTTGCGACGGAATTGTCAGAAACACCGCCCTGAATAGTCTGGTAAAGGGCACTGATTCGTAATTCAATCGTGAATGTAGATCGCCATTGGCAAACACGCGAAAGATGTGAACTCTTGTTTAGAAAGCCATTTCTCAATGCAAAACGTGAAGACGGTCTGATACGATGAACCCGCATTCAACCAACTACAAGGAAAGGTAATCATGCGATCAGCACTATTGGCACTACCCTTTTTTTTAATCGCTTCTGCTGTGTTTGCTGACGATGTCAAAAGCATCGACGATCAATCGACTCATGCACAATCGGGACTGATTCAGTTTTCCGGGGCTGCTTCAGCGTTGAAAATCAATGCGTTTTGCTTGAATAACAAAGGCCAAATCATTGCCGTATGCGGGAATGGGCCCGGTGAGGTCCGCGTGGCTAACGATGCAGGAAAGATCCTGCATTCATGGGAATTGGATGTCAAACCCGAATCCGTTGGAGTTGCAGACGATGACACGATCCTTGTGGGTGGCGAAGGGAAGCTGTTTCGCTTCGCAACCGATGGGCAATTGTTGAATGAAGTAGCTTCACCGCACGCCACACGGTTGCGGGACAGTCGGGAAAAGTTGCGTGAGGATGCGATCGCGCAGCTCAAGCGGAGTTTCGCCGCAAGGGACCCTTTGGCAATGGCAAAGAGTCGGGTGACTTCGTACGAGACGATGTTGACACAGTTGAAAAGCCGCCAAGCCGCAGGCACGCTGAATCCATCTGAGGCACGCTTGATTCAAATGCTCCCAGACTTGATGGAGCGTTACCAGAAACAGGTTGATGATCTGGAACTCGCGGCCGCAGCCAAGGGCGCAGGTGAAGAAACGCAGACAGCTGGCGAACCCAGTGAGTCACAAATCAACAACCTGATTGACAGCACGATTCGTACGAAGATGCGAGTCTCTTCGATCAGTTCGACGGGAAACCACCTGTTCGTCACCACTCGAGGTGTGACTGGCTACGGCTATGATGTTTGGAAAATGAATCTCCGATTTGAAAATCCCGAGGTCATCGTGAAAGGCCTCAGCGGATGTTGCGGGCAAATGGACGTTCAATGCTGCAAGGATGGCCTGTTTGTAGCGGAAAACTCGCGAGACCGTGTGGTTCACTACGACATCAACGGTACGGAGATCAATAAATGGGGCAAGTCCGACCGCACTGGACTCAACGGATTTACCAGCTGTTGTAATCCAATGAATGTCTGTTTCGATAACGAGGGCTACATCTACACGGCGGAATCTGGCTCGGGTCGGATCAAATGTTTCGATGCCAGCGGCAAACTGATTTCTTACGTCGGCGATGTTGATCTCGTGCCAGGCTGTAAGAACGTTTCCATTGCCGTTTCTCCTGTGAGTAAAAAGATCTACATGCTGGACTTGACCCGCAATCACATCAAGGTCATGGAACCCAAGCCAGCAGCGCTAAAAGCTCAGAAACAGAACAACAATGGTAACGAAGCGAAAGAGGCCAGCCGGCAGGTCGGTGTATTCGGCATAGGGGTGACGGGTCCCATCGCAAAAGAGGCAACCAAATGATCAGTACAGTTTTTAAATATTGCAGCGCACTTTGCCTGTCGGTAGCGGTCGTTGCGTTGGCCGCATCGTCGGCCTCGGCTGACGAAAAAGACTCTCCTCTGACAATGGTGGTCATGGATCCGCTCGCGGCGCCGTTGTCGTGCCCGTGTGTTGAGGGCTACGCACAACGCGACTACACCGTGCTGGCGGAGCATCTGTCAAAATCCACTAACCGTAATGTGAAGGTGGTGTTTGCTGAATCGTTGCCCGCTGCTTTGAAGAAGACCAGGGGCAAGGTCGATCTTGTCATTGGCAAACAGTCGATTGTTCGCGCCGATGCCAAGTTAGCCAAGGTGCAAATGTCCCCGGTAAGCCAATTGACTGACCAGAAAGGGAATACGACCCAGTATGGAATGATTGTCGTGAACAAAGAGGATCCCGCGAAATCTGTCGGGGATCTTGCGGACTACACCATTATCTTCGGTCCATCCGAAGCGGAAGAAAAACATAGTGCGGCAATCCAGTTGCTCGAAGCCGCAGGTGTGCAAATTCCGTTGGAACGGCAGAAAATCGATGACGCATGTAGCGATGGTGCATGCAAAGTGATTGATCTTGGACCTAAGTCCAAAACCGCTGCCGTTATATCAAGCTACGCGCAACCGCTGCTGGAGGGTTGTGGCACGATCAAGAAGGGTGATCTCCGGGTCGTGGGTAAAACCACACCCGTTCCATTCGTGACGGTCTTTCTGGCTGGTTCTCTTGCTGCGACGGTCAAAGTTCAGCTCACAGAAGGTTTGGCGGATGCGGCACTCCAACCGCAGGTGCTGCAGGCACTCGAATCGTTGGTGGGATTCATTCCGATGGCGGATGCCCCCAAGTTGGTAAAAAAAAAAGTAGTTGAGCCAACTAACACGTGGCCCGGATGGCTCGGACCACTGCGAAACGGCCATGTCGCCTGGCTGCCTTCAAGCTTGCCCACGGAACCCGACGTGGTATGGGACTTTCCACTTGTGCACGCGGGTTTGGGGGGCATCGCTGCCACAGAAAAATACGTCATCTTTGGTGATCGAGATCAGGATGATTTTCAGGACGTCTTTCGCTGCCTCGATGCAAAGACTGGGGCTGTGCTGTGGGAGGTCCAGCGTCTGGCCGCAGCAGCTCTTGATTATGGGAATTCTCCGCGTTCCACGCCTCTCATCTTCGAGTCGACCGCGATTTGCCAAGGCGCATTAGGGAATCTGCTGTGCATTGAACTTTCCACGGGAAAGGTTCGTTGGGAAATTAATTTGCGAGATGAGTTTCCGTTGCAGACAGAGTTGCCCTGGGGTTATTGCGGTTCCCCTCTCATTGCGGATGGAAAGCTAATTGTGGCGCCTGGTGCTCCGGATGCCTCTTTGGTCGCATTGAATCCGCGAAATGGAGAGCTTTTGTGGAAAACCCCGGGACTGCAGCCCTCGCATGGATCCATGATTTCAGTGGTTCTGGGTGGTGTCCAGCAAATTGTGGGGCACGACCAAAGGACCTTGGGCGGCTGGGATCTCCAGACGGGGAAGCGGCTATGGACGGTTGAACCTCGTGCGAGCGGAGATTTCAACGTACCGACACCCGTGGTTCGCACAAACAAGCAGGGACAACGGGAACTTCTGGTCGCAACCAAGAATAACGGGATTCGGTCCATGCTGTTTCAGTCTACTGACGGCACTCCCTCGGCTCAGGTCGCGCACTCGATGAAACTGAGAACGACCATGAGTACTCCGATCGTCATCGGGAATAAAATTTTCTGCGTAAAAGACTTTCTGTTCTGCCTGAACGCGGCGGATCTGTCGGAGCGTTGGCGATTACGGGACCGTGCGTTTGGTGACCATGCGGCGACGTTTGCGACAGAAGAATACCTGCTGGTGATCGGGAAGGGCGAGCTTTTATTGATGGCGATTGATGGAAAGAAAATTCTGTCGCGGTGCACCGTCTTTGATCAACCGCAGGTGTTGTATTCTCACCCTGCCCTCCTTGGCAACAGACTTTTTATACGTGGCGAACATGGACTCAAGTGCATCAACCTCAACTCAACTGAAAATTCCCCTCATTGAGCATGCTGCTTCTTGCCACAACGCATGACGACTGTCAGGCCGCGCTGGAAGTGTCATCTTCCTTTCGTCGTCTGAAGATGATATTCATGCAAACGATCGCTGTCAGAACGACTGCGAGTAACGATCCAACGACGGCCATCGACGAAACTGTACCGATGGCCGCAAATGGGCCTGAGCCGACTGCCGGCAGAACTACTGGGGTCGCGTAGTATTTTTTTTCAAACGCTGCTTCAACATTCACGCCGGTATCGATCCACGACTTTTCGTCTCGGGCCACCGTTCCATACCAGGCCTGTGCATCGTTCAATTCTTCTTTGAATTGCTGTTCCAATTCCGCCAGAGTTAATTCGTCATTGGATCCTGTGGTCCGGGTCTGGTACTTGAGGGCATCGTCTGCCTTTCTCCGGTAAGCTGCTTTCGCGTTCGGATCAGTTGCCTCATAAGAGGCTTTCAAATAAGCCCGCGCAGCCAACTGTTTCGCATCTGAACCTGGTTCGCAACTCACGAGAAGATCACCGAGGACTTCGAGCAAAACTGGCGAATCGTAATGCCCAAATTTCATCATTCCCAGTACACCCTGAAGTGCATCATCAACGACTTGCGTTGTGTTTTTTTCAGTGCTCTTTGCTGGGGTTTGTTCAATCACGAAGACGCCGAAGCCAGTAGGGGAAAATTGACTGGGGCGGTCATTCGATAGCGGGAGAATTGATTCGCCGTCTGCACGCGTGCTGAGCAGGTACTCCACCAGTCGTTTCTGATAAACCTCGCGTCCAAAATGCGCATCGGGATTGATCGCAAGTGCTTTGTCAATCTCCTGTAATCCGCGGTCATATTTGCCTGAGTGAAAGTAAAACGTGCCCAAATTGGCATGGGTGGAATACAAGCCCGGATACAGGCTTGCCTTCTTCTCAATGACGCGGATTGCTTCATCCGTGTTTCCAAGTTTCTCGTAGGCTACCGCGAGATCATCGTAGAGTTCGGGCGTCGGGTTCAACTCGATTCTGGCCGTCGTGTCCTCCACTCTCCATTGATAGAAGTCGCTGGAATGGCGTAAGAACTTTCCTGTGATTAACTCCAGGGCAGTCGGGAACCGCTGACGCTCCATGGCTAAGGTGTCGCGATCCCACAGACAGGCGAGTGCGGATACACAAAAGCCTGTGACTAGAAAAATTGTCAAGAAAAATCGCATCGCATCAAATCCTCGTTGGCGGCAATACTACCAATCTAATCGAGTTAGATGAATTATGCGAGTTCGGTGGCATTGCTCCCGAACTACTTGCCAGGGTTTGCGTGTTTCAGGCGTTGAGGTGCAACGGGCCTTGGTTGCGCCATCACACTCGATCGTCCGTTTTCACCGGTGCAGTTTTGGAATACTGAAACTGGGGAAAAACACACTTGGTCAATGTTGCATCGACAATGTGAAACAACCCTTCAGTACCATGACAGCAGGTCAGGAAGACCACTATTTGGTGGTGCGCTGGGTGACAGTAAGCTCACCGGGTTTCGCAATGAGGGTTGTGCCGTCGGAGAACGCAACACGTTTGGGGGACTGTTCGAAATTATACGCGGCGTAAGTGGTCTTGGTGTCCTTGATAAACACGTTCACAAAAGGATGAGTTGAAGTGACTTGGGGTTGATTGCGGCCGTAACGGTCGAGTGCCTGCAACCAGTGGCACATGAACGCGTGGGTGTTCCCCTCTTCGATTTTACATTGTGGTTTCTGTTTTAAATGGACTAAGCCGAGGGAAGGGTCCTGCAGGCCGCCAAACATCAAAACCAGGTCTCCCCAGCCATTGTTGTAATTGTTGCCTTTTTCACGCTTCTCGGTGATTCGGTCGAAATTCCTTTTTACATAATTCGGGTGCCGACCCATGTAGATCGAAGCGGGCGTGAAAGGCAGCCAGTTGATTCCGTGGATGCAGTCAATGTCGGGCGAAAACCAGGTAGCAAAGGCGCCTTTGCCACCCCACACCATGCCGAGAGCGACTTCCGGAAAGTCGGCAGGGAAGTTCGTTGACGAGACATCAAACCAATATTCCTCTACCGCAATACGTTCCGTGTTGTAGAGGTACATCCCGGTATCACGCAAGTTTTCATTACCGGTGGCTGCACCCCATAGCATCATCCCGTACCACGCGTTAATCGCTTCGGATGAAGACTCTTGATTGTTGCCATCACCGAATTTTGCATGTCCTGAAGCCCACGAATGCCCCGCGTACACATCAAAACAACGCAGTCGTGGGAACAACTTTTCTTCATCGACAGTCGACGCGATGTCACGTACCAGTAGATTGACCATTTTGGCCCACGTGGCACCCCATTTCGGATCGCGTCGAGCGACCTCTGCCGCGGCACGAATGAAGTAACCATAATGAAAGTGGTGATCATTGAGGTCCTTGTCGCTTCCGTAGGATGCCGGACTTCCAATCAGGGTGCCCCAGTTCTGGTCATAAAAGAACAGGCCCTCCGTTTCACCGGTTGAGGCAACGAACCAATCTTCAAGCCGTTCACGCATTTCATTGACAAACCTTGCTTCCAATCGAGGTTGCCCCATCTGCTCGGCGATACCAGCCAAGCTCGCGAGTTTGCCAAGGTGTTTCCCTTCCCAGTAAGTGTCCGCAGTTTTTGGACGGGGACGCGCAGATTCCTGTTTCAAGTAACCAATCACTGGTTTCGCATCGGCATGATCATCAACCGGTAACATCGGTAACACGCCTTGCAAGGGGACCCGTGTCCGGAATGAGTTTCCAAGGCCAACTCGCATTTCACCGCGAACTGACTTGTACGTGAGATCGGACAACGGTGTGACAAGGTATTTCCACTGGTGAGGATAGGTGGCAAATACGGTCCCATCATTTCCATCACGGTCCAAATCCTCGCACGTGAACTTGTAGTCGGTGATCAGATGCCCATCCTCAAACACATATTGGGCCCGTGTGTCAGTGACATGGTTGTGAGCAACGTTGGCAAATTTCTTCAACGTTTCAGCGGTGCTGTCAGGGAGCAGCGCGACACTGAAATACCCCGCATCGTTCTCGTTGACCCACCTGGCCGTACCCTCACCGCTCCATTTCGAACCAGCTGCACCGAAAATGCCGTAATGATTACCCCGCACCATCAAGCCGAGCACCTCGTCGCTGATTCGTTTGTAGACATTGGGTACATGGGCGAAAGTCAGATTGGGATTGCCACCTGAGATCCGACAGAACACAAAGGGGCTGCCATGGCCCACCGTCATTTGCAGCGTTGCATCGCTGGTTTGCTGTTGTGCAGTGATGAACCAATCCGAATTGGAGTCCAGCCTCGTTGTTTCCGCGTTCTCAATCGCGCTATTGCCGATGACGATGTCGCCGTCACTTGATACGCCGCCACCCATGATTGCATCCTTACTACTGACCAGTGCCGCACCGGGGTAGGCAATCGAAACACCAGCATCACAAAACACCAACCCCATGGGATGGGGAAACATATTCTGCGAGTGCTTTTCCCAGACCAGCGAGCTCCACCATTGATTGGTCGGGGTCGCGTTTCGAAAGGCGTCTGTTTTGTAGATTGTGGTCTGGAGCGGCTTGCAAATATCAGGTCGCACCGTGGTGTAGCCACCTTTCGTTTGTGCACCTGCAACCGATCCAAACAAACACAAGACGCAAAACAAGGAAGACGCGAACGTTGATCGGAGCATGGACGAGGCCTCGGTGAAGATGACGGATTGAATCCACAGGAAGTGAAAAAAACTCGCTGGAGAGCGTCAGGATAAATAGTCTTCGTTTGGTGGCACCCCGCTGAACACCGGATGCATTGGGACCTGGCCAATTGTGAGCACTGCTCTGCGGGGGTGCCAGTACAAATGGTAGTACCATCTCGAGGAGCATGAATTGGGCACTATTGTCGACCGCGTAAACAACTGCATCCTACTCCGTGCTCTCGAGTGTGTTGCCGCAAGGTGATCGTAGATCCGGTCCCCTCCCAGTAAAACGGACGCCTGGGCTCAGGGCTGCCAAAGCGGTTCATTCGATTGGCGTCATAAACCTCTCCGTTGGCAACCACGTATTGGATACGCTCTGTATCGCGGATATTTGCCGATGGATCTGCACCTGTTTGGAAAATCACAAGGTCGGCGAGTTTTCCCTTTTCGATCGAGCCCAAGTCCCCGTCGAGGCCAAGGTATTTAGCGCCGTTGAGTGTCCCACAGTTCAGCGCCTGCATCGGAGTCATTCCACCCTGAACGAAGCTCCACATTTCCCAGTGTGTGCAGATACCATTCAACTGTCCATGGCCGCCCGCCTGCACCAAACCGCCCTGCTCGACGACCTGACGAGCGATTTCGGCAACCTTGATGTGGTTGTAATCCTCATCTGGGGACTTCTGGCGCCGTCTTGAGCGTGGATTGAGTACATGCGGAGGGATGTAAGTTTGCAAACGAGGGTGCAGCCACAGATCCTCGATTTGGTACCAGTACTGCTCGCCAGAGATTCCACCGTAGGCGACGTTCAGCGTGGGGGTGTAGCCCACTTGGGTACCCCGCCACAGGTCCATCACATCGTCATACGCAGTCTGCACCGGAAGGGTGTGCTCAATCCCCGTGTGGCCGTCGACAATCATTGTCATGTTATGCATGAAGGTAGACCCGCCCTCGGGTACGACCATCATCTCCAATTCACGGGCGGCTTGTAGTACTTGTTGACGCTGATCGCGTCGTGGTTGGTTGTAACTTTTTACAGTAAATGCGCCGACAGCTTTCATCCTGCGGAGGTGAAAACGTGCATCGTCGATGCTATCGATTTCAGCTTTGGTCGCGCTGGTGGCTCCATATAAAATGGTGCCAGTGGAGAGGGTGCGCGGGGCAGTGATTAATCCAGCTTTCGCCAATTCACTTGCGGCAAATATACTGTGTGTTTGGTTGCTGGGATCGTGAATTGTAGTAACCCCAAAAGCGAGTCGCGCGAAATCAACCCAGTTCTGCTGCGGTGTAATTCCGTTGACCGCCTGTGATCCGTGCGCGTGAGTGTCGATGAAACCAGGCGACACCACTTGTCCCTTGGCGTCAATCTGATAGGCATCCTCAGGAACGTGTACCTTGTTGGTTTCGCCAACATCAACGATTCGGTTTCCGCTGATTAAAACGGTCCCCGATTCGATCGTACCGGCCGGTCCCATTGTGAGAATCTTTGCGTTGACAATCGCTACGGTACCGGCGGGTTGGGCATGTTTGTACTTGAAGCCTATTCCTACCTTGGTGGCTTCCTGTTCCTTCGCATCAAGTTCGCAAGTGTAGAGATCCGGTCCGAGGCTCCAATGCACTTTTTTGGAGTCGGCGGAAAAGTGAATGAAGTCTCCAGCCTCTGCACTCACACGTTTGGTGGGCAAACCCTTCGCATCCGGTCCTACTTTGATTGCACGACCCGACTGCACGAACGGTGATACATGGACGTGAAAGCGCTCAATGAAAGCGATGCTGCTTGAATCGGGTGAGATGCGAAAATCCGTCGCCCAGACGCTTGTGTAATGAACGCGTTCCTCGTTCCCGCTGAGGTCGATGGAACAGAGTTGCAAGTTGTCCGCTTCCTTTTCGGTATTGCGTTTTTGATAAAAAACCCGAGCACCGTTTTGTCCGAACTGGGGACGAATACCGGTTTTTGAGATTTTTTTTCCTTCACCATCACGTGTAGCGATGGTGTACAGACCTGACTCACGTGACCAAAGCGGACTGGTAATGCCACCGCCACTTTGTTTTCGATAAACAATCAGTTGGCCGTCGGGCGAAAATACGGGATCGACGTAGTGGCCTGGCTCAGGTGTAACGATCCAGTTCTCATTCAAGCTCTGGTCAACTGAGGCAACCCGAATGCTTCCGAGAGTTTGATCGTTCCAAGTCGTATAGACCACATACCTGCCATCACGAGAGAAACTTGGGCAGAATTCAAAATCTGTTTCTTGAGATGTAAGTCGCTTTGGAACGCCGTCAGGCAGCGTCTTGATGTAAAGGTGGCCAAGCGCCTGGTACAACACTTTATCGCCAGCAGGTGAGACCGCGACCCACCGCAACATTTTTACATCAAACTCATCCTCAGCTACTTTCTGGGCAAACCGAACGGCGGGCTTGATGTCCCGCTTGTCTTTGATGTGGAACGGGATGGTCGCCGCTTCTCCGGACTCAATATTGATTCGGCGGATTTTTCCCTTCGCCCACGCGACCACTGATTTTCCATCTGGCATCCAGGCAAAGTTTGGATACACACCATGAATCGCCCACGCTTCCTGCATGTCGCGTTCAAGCATGTCATAGACCAATTTCACTGCGCCTGATTTGAGATCAAACACGTGCAAACCAGTTTTTGCGCCAACGCGACGCACGAATGCGATTTGTTTGCCATCCGGTGAAGGATTTGGTCGGCACGCGCCACCTGCACCACGCAGCAAGGTTTCTGTCTCACCTGTCGATAGCTGCAAACGTTTGATCGCATAAATTCCTGCGATTGAGTCTTTGTCGTATTCGAAGTCCGTTCCGGGAGTGACGTCTTGGGAATAGTACAGGTATTTCCCATCAGGTGAAAACACTGGCTCGTTCACATCCTTCTGATCGCTCTCTCGTGTTGTCAGGGGAACTCCCGCAGTTGATTTCAAGGCTACCGAGTTTCGGTGGTACATCCACATCTCGCCTGCGCCCAGTGAACGGCGACTTGTGAAATGTTTTCGGCCTACGAGATAATCACCATCTGGAGACCACGTCCCGCCATTGATCAGTCGATATGATTCTTGAGTTACCTGTGTGACTTGCTTCCCATCGGTGCTGGTGATCCATAAGTTGTCACCCGCTTTGTGATCACTTCCATTCCTATCGCTTGTGAAAGCAATTTGTTTTCCATCAGGGCTATACGTGGGCTGCATGTCCCACGCGACGCCAGAAGTCAATTTGGAAGGAAAACCTCGTCCCTGTTTTCCATCGGCACCCGATATTGGCATTTCATACAGGTCGCCCAAAAGATCGAAGACCAGGGTGGTGCCATCAGGGTGCACGTCGACCGTGATCCACGTACCTTCCGTGGTGTCGATGGGTTGAACGTGCGTCTTGCCAGGCGTTTTCTCAATGTTCCAATCGGGCTCCTTCTGGTCGGTGTCTGTTGCGGCCTGGCTCTTCGGCTTATCTGCAGCGACCACTGTGGGAAAGTTCCCAAGAAGAATGAGGATGACAATACAAGTAACAGGGAACACTTTTATAGCCACGGGTTTCACTCGTTAAAAAAAGCTTTCGGGATCGATGGATCGTCGTCCTCCAGTCTAGTCGATTCCGTAAATCCGTCGATGTGTGCCTCGTTGCGACGAAAGCAGCAAGTATCCGACCGAACTTCGAAGGTAAGTCCACGAACTTATTGAAATGCGGATACAAAAGCTGAGAAGCTTGCATTGAAATACACGTTGGCGCACGGAAAAAGCCCACCCAAACGGGCAGGCTTTTCCCTCTTTTGAACGCCGGGCATCACCCAGTCGCCTCAGGCAGTCCATCGTGCTCAATGGTTTTGGCATTCAGAATCGGATAGTGAACCGTGAACTTCCGCCACCGATTGTGATTCCACGAGTCGGGTACACGGGCACAGAGCGGTAGTAGCTACTGTGAACACGATCCAGAGTTCTCCCTCGGTAAACTCGCGAATCGTAGTGATTTACGCGATTCAAATCTTGAATATCATCTCGCAAGTAGCGGATGTTATCTTCTAAAGAGTTCATCAGCCTGCCGACTTGGACGGTGCCTCGATTCAGGTGCCCATACCCACGAAACGCATTGTCTTCGATGCGTTCAAGCGTCCGCTCCAGGCGATGGAAGGCCGAATCCAATTGGCGTAAATCGCACTGCAGTTGCGAGAGTGAGCCATGATGTTGGGCTACGTCACGAACATGTTCCGCCAATCTGGTCAACTGGCGAGTTTCAGCAATGAGAAGACCGTACTCGGGAGTATGTCGGTAATGCGATACCTCGCATTGCAGTTGGCGGGCCTGACGTTCAATTGTGACCGCAAGTTGGTCGATGTGACGATACGTGTCACCGAAGGCTGCTCCTGAAAAAGCGGTGCAGGTCAGAGTGAGTGCAGCAACGGTTTTTGCAAGGAGGTTCATGGGAAGGCCTTTTCGATTCAGGGAGCGGGTCATGTCTGGTTACCTACTTCGCAGTTGATGTGCCAAACAACCCAAGTCAATCGAAACGCATACGAGTGTGCGTGAAACACGCCGTTTTCTGGCCTTGAGTTAACACTTTCCGCTATGCCTCGCGTGTCACCGAAATGATGACAGACTTCGTATTTGTGTGCTCAAATCGACTTCAGGGTTAGGTGAGCGGGGATGACCAATGAAGCCAACCTAAACGTTCCTGTACCCTCCGTGGTTTGATCCCACTGCAAGCGGATACGGTTTACTCAGGCCTTCATTGCGGTTCTTCTGCCAAGCGAAGATGCAGTCCCCAAACCATGGATGAGACCACTGCTTGCGATGCTGCTCAAGCAAGTTGCAGCGGGGATGCTATGCGCGAGTCAACGTCCAGCCAGGGTATTGGCGGGTTTACGCACAGATCGCCAGCGTGGTGTGTTTCACTAGAGCGGTGAGGTGATCCTGGAGCAGTCGCATTCCTCGGCCATTCGGTTCCACGTCGTCGTCGTGTTGGGTCACGCTTTCCTGCTATTTAAGTGGATGCCTTGATTCACCCAATGAGTTCCTTGATTGGCCGTCCATGATCAACAATGGGAGTAGGTCGTCCGTTGAAATCATTCAAGAAGACCTGAGAGGAGTCGATTCCCAAGTGATGATAGATCGTTGCCAGGAAGTCACCGGCACCACAGTGCCGTTGGATAACATCCTCGCCGCGCGGATCCGTTGCGCCGATGAACCGCCCAGTCTCGATACCACCACCGAACCAAATGTTGCTAAACGCTCTGGGCCAGTGATCTCTGCCGGGTTGCTTGGTGCCAGCAGCGGCACTTGCGTTACCGGCGCCGGTGCTGGGCTGATAATTGATTTTGGGGGTTCGTCCAAATTCACCGGTCACGACCACAAGAACCTGTTCATCAAGTCCCCGCTCGTAGATATCTTCGATCAAAGCCGCAACGGCCTGGTCGTATGCTTCGGAGCGGAAACGTAGGGCATCGAACACGTGATGGTTGACTGCATGATCATCCCAATTACTCACTCGTCCACAAAGCGGTCCGCGGAGGCTTGTTGTGAGGACTTCGACCCCGGCTTCGACGAGTCGGCGTGCCATCAATAACTGCTGTCCCCACGAATTCCGGCCGTATCTGTCCCGAGTGGCGTCATCTTCACGTGTCAGGTCAAACGCTTTTTTGGTCTCAGGATTTGTCAGCAAAGTCATTGCTTGCGACTCGAATTGGTCGAGTGCCTCGAGTTCGCCATAGGTGTCAAACGCACGTTGCAGATTATCCAGATTCTTCCGCAGGGCAATACGACGGTCCAACCGCTCGACTTCCTTTGTGTTGGTCAGACCGATATTGGGCACCGAGAAGTTTGGTTGACTGGGATCGCCGGTCACAGCAAACGGCGCATAAGCATCACCAAGATAAGCAGGTCCGTTGTACGTGGTCGGTGGGTTCACGCCGACATAGCGTGGAAGGGGATTGCTTCTTGCCCCCTGCTTTGAGCGTAAATGGTTGACCACCGACATCCAGTCCGGGAGACGCGGCTTTGGTTTGTCGCGAGTATCCGAGTCTCCGGAAAACATCTGCATTGATCCGGCGGGATGTCCACCAGCACCTTGATGCATGGAGCGAAGTACTGTGAATTTATCAGCAAGTGCGGCCTGTCGCGGCAGCAATTCTGTGAATCGCATCCCGGTGACTTTGGTCGGGATCGTACCAAAAGGGCCTCGGTATTCGCTTCCAGCATCTGGCTTGGGATCGTATGTATCGATATGCGAGCACCCACCCGGTTTCCAAACAAGGATCACAGATTTGGGTTTCTTTGAGGCTTCGGGATTGGCGGCTCGCAAACGCAGCAACCCGGGCAGACTCAAACTTGTGAAACCTGCCAAACCAAATCGCATGAACCCGCGGCGGTCCAAAATCCCAGGCCCCGGGCAGAACAGGGAGGATGCATGAAACGGATTGCTGCTCATTTTATTTCCCGTGGATGGACACGAATCCTGATCGGCTCCGAAACAACGATATCAACGATATCCTTTACCGAGGCCGAAGAGGTTGCAGATTTGAGTTTGCTGTTGGCGGTCTTGACTCTGGCTGCTGTCTGTTCTTCGTTCAAGTTCGCCGCTTTCAGTTTCTCTGCCAGGCTGACTTGCAATTCGGCTGCCGCGGATGCCATTTCTTTTTTCAGCCTCGCAATTTCAAGCTTGGCCTCAGCGTTTGCAGCCGTGGCTTGCTGGAGTAGGTCGGTGGCTATTTGAATGCCCTCTGGATGGTGTTGGTATTTTGCAACTGCACCTCCGTAGAACGCAATCAGGTATTCACCAGGCGGTGTCTTTAACGCAGCGAGGTCGACGACAGCATCAGACGCATCTTGATCCAACGGCAAATCGAAAGTGAATTTTTCGAAACCCTCACCAAGGGTCTTCGCTGCCATGATGGATCCCGAGAATTCACTGCGCCGCATGTGGATCAAGGGGATCGTGAGTTTTTCACCCTCTGTGGCTTCCCATACTTTTGCTTGTCGCGGTGCGATGGAAATTGGTGCCGGTTCATCACCGCCAACCGATACAAGAGTGTCGGCAAGTAGTCTGGGGCTGGGTACCTCATTCCAGTGGTTCGGTACAGGCCACGCCATTGATGCCAGCTGACAGCGTCGTTGCAACTCCTGGCCACCAATGGATGCCACCCCATGGATCTTGGCGACGGTTACGGCGCGAGGTGCACCTTCACTTGCAGTAACCAGCAAGACTCCGCGGCTTTTTCCGGCGGGGATGGTGAGTCCACTGCAAGTGACTCCATCTGGAAGATTCTCCATCGAGAGTTCAATCGCGCCGGCAAAACCGTCTCTTCGCACAGCAACCACCTCAAGTGCCATGGTTGCTCCGCCCCGCAGGGCGATTGGCTTCGATAAGGCGTTGCGATCGCCGTTGCGAAGTTGCATGTGCAGGCCCCAAGCCACCAACGCGAAGTCGGGTTTGGCTTGACGGATGATCAAGCGATAAATATTGGCTGGATCCGTTCGCGTTCCGCCGAAAAGATCGGAGATTCTGAGACGATGAAGCCCGTCTTGCTTGACTTCAAATTTTCCCAACACATCTGATGAGCCTGCATTGTAGGGTGGACCATCGTAGGCGTAACCATTGGATGAAACCTTGATGGGACTGGGAATATCATTCAGCTCAGCTATGTCGGTAAGCACTGGGATTTCCCCTGACATGTTCAGATGCTGGACAATGACTGTCGGGTCCGTTGGACGGCCCAGACGTTCCGAGGCAACCTCCACCCACCAAGTTTCCCCTTTGGACGCGTTGAACTCGAATACATCCGTATCGGCTGCCGTTGCGAAAGCACCTGCAAGGTCGCAGGGGAGTTGTATCTGCTGTGGTGACTTACTGTCGTTGGGCTCGATTTCCGTGCCAGATGGAATTGCTGGTAATCCATCGGGAGGCCAGGAAAAGGCATTCACTTTCTTCGTGGTTGCATGTCGTTGCACTTGTTGCCCCTCGGGTAACTCCGTCACGTTCAACCGGTAGAAGTAATGGTCTCCTCCTTTGAAGGTCAGGTCGTGCACCTTGATGATATAGCTGCCGTCTTCTGGCACTTGAAAATCAATCGCCCCACCACGACGTTCCACATTCAGATCCTGGCCTTCAGCGTCAGCCACAATCACCACGGGATTGAGTTTTGAATCAATTCCTTTCGCTGCACAATCAACAAGGATGTGTTGGTTTTTCTTGGCCTCAAAACGATAGAAGTCAATGGCTCTTGCCGTCATCACAGCGTTGCCGACAGTATTCAGTTCGATCGGCATTGCCTTTTCAAGTGTCTGGTTTCCTGTGTCCTGGACGAACTCGTTCAGTTGACCGACGGTGAATACACGCGACGCTGAAAGTCCCAAACGGGTCATCAAACTGGCTTCAACCAGGCCAAGCTTGGTGTCGGACGCGACTCGCACGAGGTACCGGCCTTCCACAGCGACACCTTCAGCATTGATTGCCTGGACTGCGGTGATTCCGGGGTCAGAGAAACGCAATTCCTCGGCTTGTTCTGCAAATTGCCCGGTCACCACAATTTCAAATTCGCTGCCGAGTTGTCCACCCATGGGGAAGGTCGTCAGGAGCCTCGGTGCCGGCAGGCACACGGATTGCGCAACCGCTTCTGTGCATAGCAGCAAACCACACAGCGTGCACAGGATCACCAGACATTGCAGTCGTGGAATATGTGTTGACTTGTTTGTTAACACGATCATTTTTCCCTAGTGGTTGAACAGAAACTCTTTGGTATTGATCAATGCCCAAATCAGATCTTCAAATTGTTGGCGGGAAACCTTCGACGCAGCATCAGATCCAGCAGCGTGTTTATTTCCTGCTCTTAGAAACTCAAGTGCTACGTTTGTTTCACTTTCGTTTGGTGCGCGTGAAAACGCAGCATAGTACAGTTCGGAGACCCGCTCATTCAGCGGCGTTGTGTCATCTGCAAGTTTTTGTGCAGTGCCCCCGGTTACGGATAGTTTTGACTTAAGATCGGTGGCATTCATCAAATGCAGGCTCTGAGCCAGACTTGCTGACTGTACCCGCTCACATTCGCAGACACTCAAGCTTTCTGGACGGCCAAACACTCTTAGAAATGGTGACGATTTGTTGTAGCTATTGTCAGGTAGCGCGATGGCTTTTGTTCCCAACGGCAGATTGGCAAAGTTTGTCGTGGCGCCGGTAAGTTCATCGATAGCATCGAGCAGGACTTCGGCCTGCAGTCGGCGGGGATAGAATCGCGAATAATTCTGCCGGTCAACGAGATTGCCGTCGGCAGGGATCGCTTTGAGTTGATAAGCGCGAGAATTAGTGATGGCACGAATCAGTTCTTTCAAATCGAAACCACTGGAGAGAAAATGATCCTCCAGGGCAGCCAGCAATGCTGGGTTGGTGGGAGGGTTTGTGTCGCGGATATCGTCTTCAGGCTCAATGAGCCCACGTTTGAAAAAATGTTTCCAATATCTGTTCACCAGGGCTTTGGCAAAGAATGGGTTGTTCTTATCACTGAGCCATTGGGATAGCGTCAGTCTTGGATCGTCGTCAGGTGCGATGTTCCCCACCAGATCTCCTAACGCTGCCGGAGGGATCATTTTTCCCGTCTTGATATTCTTGGCTTCTGCTGTTCCGCGATTGTGAAAGATGAGGTCTTCGCCTTGGATGCCTGTCGGTTTTCTTCCCACGCGTGTAAAGAAGGCCGATAGCCCGTAATAATCATCCTGACTCCAACGCTCAAATGGATGGTGGTGACACTGCGCGCACTGCATTCTCACACCAAGAAAGAGTTGTGCCACATCCTCCATCTGCTGTTTGGGTTCCTTCACTCGCTTGTACCAGGCAACAGCAGGATTCGCGATCACGGTACCAGTAGCAGCCAATAACTCCTTGACCAACTGATCGTAAGGCACGTTGGCAAGCAGACTGTCCCGGACCCAGGCGTGGAAGGCAAAGTTTGACGTGATGTCACTGGCATCATCACGCCTGTTTTTCAGCAGTGCAGTCCATTTGTTGGCGAAGTAGTCCGCGTAGCTGGGACTACGTAACAAACGGTCAATCCATTTCGCACGCTTCTGCGGATCATCATCATGTAAAAAAACCTTTGCTTCTTCCCCACTGGGCAAGCGACCTGCGATATCAAGCGTCACCCGTCGCAGAAATGTTGCATCATTGCAGAGCTCTGAACTGGGGACACCAATCTGCTTTAGATTGCTGAAAACATGATCATCAATGAAGTTGTACGATGTCGGTGCTTCGAAATCAGCTCCCAAAGGAATCGCTGCATTGAAGATGCTGACCAACCCTTGGTACCTGACCATCACGCCGACACGTCCGGGCACATTGAACGCAGTCACCAAGCCGCCCGCGGTCACGGTAGCCATGCCTGAATCATTGGTTTCGAACAGGGCCAGGCTGGTAACATCGCGCGTACTGCCATCCTTATAGTGTGCAATCGCGCTGAGCTGCTGTGTGGTTCCCGCTTCCAGACGGTGCTCACCGGGCACCACTCGTAAAGCTTGTAGCTGGACAGACGTGTCACCACGGGGAGTCCCTTGGGCAATCCAGCGTTTCAATACGCGGTAACCCGTTGAATCTGGCGGTAATGGGATACCACCCCGGTGCGGTGTCCTGCCTGACACTTTTCGCAACAGCAGACTTTGCTCTGGGGCCGCAGGAAATAAACGGCGCCCTCTGCCTTCCAGCACCAGATGGTCATAATCTTCAAGTGGCTCAAAACCGAGCAACGACAGCTGAAAGCCATTTTGCCCGCCACCAGCCTTCGCATGGCAAACACCGGAGTTGCAGCCTGCCTTGGTCAAGACAGGAACAACGTCATTGACGAAGCTGACCGGGGAGTCCTCGCTGACCGGGGAAGCCTCTGCTCCGCTTGCAGTTCCCACGGTTCCGCCCACACATGCCCCCACATAGATACACCACCAAGCAAGCGTTAACGCTGCATGCGCGAATCGTCTACGATCTTGATGGACCATAAAACGCTTTGGGGGTAGGACATGCCGGTATCTGCATACGGCATGAGGAAAATGTGTGGGGAGGGAGCCTCGGGGTGCTCCTTACAAGGATAATCCATGGCTGGGTGAGGGTCCAGCTAGATCCGTCTCAATCGCTGCTGAACATGGATCTCAAATGCGAGTGTTCTGCTTCGATTCCAATTCGCACTTGAATAACGGCTCAAAACAACATGGTGTCCGAGATGCGGGGGCTTCGCAATGCAGTGCAACCGCCTGCATCTGGGACGGCAGAATCGGCAGCCAATGCACCTGAGAAGCAAAAACAATCAACTTTAGAGGACCAGTGGACGTGGTATATTTCCAATTGGAGGTTGTTCTCGGGTGGGCCTGATCGATCTTGACGGGCAATTCGGATCGGATTCCCGAAGCAGTTCCTACCGACCGCGTCCCGTCATCAATTCTGCCTGATGCTCATGGTCCATGAAGTCAGGCGTCGAAAGTATTCAAGTCAGGGATAGCTTGCTTCGAAAAACTGTTAATATCGACTGATCACTTCGATGGCGATGGCGATTGATGGCTGCCATTTGTACCCAGAGAATTCCGTCGTCTCCATGCTGATCAAAAGCATATCCCACCTTTTGCGTCTTTTCGCAGGACCATAGATGAAATCGACCTCATTCCTCATCGCTGTGGTTGTCGCAGTCTGGCTTTTCTCGGATGCCGCACAGTGCATTGCGCAAACACTGAATCCCCAGCGTGTTTATCCCGTCTTTGCAATGGGAGCCACAGGAGTTCATGTGTCCATTGAGAAGGAGATGAAAGTGACAGTGAATGGGCTGGAGAAGGAATCTGCCGCGGCAAGTTCGGGCTTGGAAGTTGGCGATGTGGTGACGTCGATTGGTGGACGCAGTTTGGCGGTAAAAGACCCACGTTTACCTTTGGGCGAAGCGATCAGCGCAGCGGAAGCAGGCGATGGGAAACTGGATGTGACTGTGAAGCGTGAAACGCAGATTTTGGAATTCCAATTTCGCGTGCCAGTGTTGGGTCCGTATTCTGATCAATGGCCGGCCCGCTGTTCCAAATCTGCGGCGATCATTGACTCGACGGTGAGATACATCATCAAGAGCCAGAAGCCCGACGGTAGTTACCAATTCCAGAATGGCCGTGGAATCCGGGACAACCTGCAGGGCTGCCTTTCAAGCTTATTTCTACTGTCCACCGGCAATGATGCTTACCTACCAAATGTGCAGCGACATGCGCAACAACTTGCAAAGCTCGCTGAGTCCAGAAGAAATGCGGGAGGCCACGTGAACTGGCAACTGGGCTATCAGGGAATCTTGCTCAGTGAATATTTCCTGCGTACAGGTGACCGCAAGGTGCTGGCTGGTTTACAGGAGCTATGCGACTGGTGCATTGATAATCAGGCAGCCGGTGGTTGGGGACACGGCGAAGGGGTCGGGCCTGGTTATGTGCAAAGCGGACTCATGAACCACGCCGGACTACCGATCGTGATCACACTCATTCTGGCACAGGAGTGCGGGATTGATGTTGATTCAGTAGCCTACGCAGAGGCAGTGAAGTTGATGTATCGCATGGCGGGGCATGGTTGCATTGCCTACGGAGATCATCGTAGTGAATTGTGGTGGTCCAATACCAACGGACGTAACGCGATGCTTGCATGCGCTTTTTCGTTACTGAGCCAATACCCACAATATAGCTCTGCATCCGAACACCTTGCTGTGCTTGTCACGGATTCTTACTTTCAACATGAGTTCGGTCACACCGGGGGCGGGTTTAACGTCATTTGGCGTGGTATCGCATCGGTCCACGTTCCCGAAAGCCGACAGATCCACTACCAACGCCAGATGAATACATTGGCGTGGTACTACGACTTGTGCCGTCAACCTGCGGGCGGTTTTTCCATTCTGCCAACTCCACCCGACAATAGTCGGTATTCAGGTTTGGAATGGGGTACCGGGGCGATTGGATTGACGTACACGGCGCCGCGACGAGCACTGCGAATCACGGGTGCGCCACGATCGCCGCACAGTGTTTCCGCCGACCCACCGCGGTTTCAATGGGGAAATTCAAATGATTTGACGTTTTTGTCAACGCACGACGCCGACGATTTCGGAACCGAATCTGACACGCCTCACCAACTCTATGAGGCTCTTCTTTTGAAGGGCGACGCTCCTCCCTCGATCGAATTATGCAGCAAACACCTTCGGCATTACAGCCCATTGGTGCGGACATGGGCCGGCAGGCGACTGGGTGAAATGAATGATCCACAAGCCATCAACGCCTTGCACACAGCCAGCCTGCATTCTGATGCACGTGTGCGGAGGGCGGCATTTGATGCGATCTCGGGCTATGACAACTGGCGACGTCCAATTCGAGGTCGGCTACCTGCCAAGGTCGTTTCAGAGCGGTTCCTAAAACAGATTTTAAGCACAATTCAAGATGAGGAATCCGCATGGTGGGAACTGGATGGCGCGTTGTTCGCACTCGGGCAGGCCGAGCCCAACGATATTCGTCAGGCACTACCCCTCGTTCGCAGATTCATGACGCATGAAGACTGGTATCTGCGTGAAGCAGCATTCTGGGCAATCGTCGGTCTGCATGCTGATATCAGTGGTGAAGAATTCGACCTTCTGACCAAGATGTATGAACAATCAAGAAACGTTTTCGAGCGGGCATCCTTTGACTCAGGATTCCAGATGATCCTCAAAAGCGATAAGGCGGCGTTGGATCGTGCAACACTGGCCAACTCCGCAAAACGATTCGGTAAAACAACCCATCACCCCAAAGTAATGCTCGGTTATGGTGTGGGAGGAATACACGAAGCTACCCATCGCACCATGATGGTCCTGAAGCATTTTGATTCTGAAATCTATCCACTCATGATCGATGACTTTGCGTTGTATCTCAAAAACTGGGAGCCGTATTACCAACACAGCATTTGGCTGATCAAGGGAAGCAAATGGCAACCTGGAATTCTGGAAATTCTCAAGGATCTGGGCCCCGAGGGTCAGCCCATTGCCAACCAGCTTGACAGAATCACGCGCGGGTACGAGCAGTTTCAAACCAGCCGGATTCCCAATGATGCAAAAACATTGCGGAGCCAAATGATCACTGCAGTGCAGCAGTGGAAGGCGAAACAATCGGCGAAGTGATGCCTTGGATTGCTGATCCGTAACGCATGGATAATCTCGCGCGGAGCATTCTTCGTTTCGCACTTTATGTTCTCTGCAGACACCACCGAACTGGTGTGCGCTGCGTTTGCTTGCACTTGCATTGCAGGTTGCCAGGATCGAGTTCTGGGGGTCCCTGGAAGTCAGATCATTCAGAGATAAATGAGACTCCCGTCCCATATCTAGACCAAATTGTGGGGGAATCAGGGTGCTGACGCTTCCTGAGGGGAGCGGAATGTACTTGATTGTGTTACCTGAGGAGTCGTTTCACTGATTCCGAGCGGCGGGCCTCAGGAACGGGTTTTTTGGCGAGAATAACGGGTTGAAACGCCGTTCGCGGTGATGAAGTTTGGGTCAGCCCTGCGACTTTTCCACGCGGCTTCGGCTCGAGGTGCATGGAGGAGCATGGGGGTGCAGGTCGGCCGATTGCGTTTTGGCGCAGCGTTTGCTCCCTAGCTAGTCAACGCAACACGGTCGCGGTTTCGACAACCTGTTGTTTTGGTCCGCCAGAAATTCGAGTCCCGCGAACTCGTTCATTCTCGACTCAGGAGTCCGCCGCGCATGTTGATCCACCAACCCAAGAATATTGATAGCTTACAGAACCGCGCCCGCCAGCACAGGGCTATTAACCACCCCTATCTGAAAGCTTTGGCCGCCGGTGACTTGCCGGATCCGCGACAGGCGATTGTTGACTTCGCCGTTCAATATCAGGGGTACACAAGTTGGTTCCCCAAGTATCTCAATTGCGTGATGAGTAAATTGGACAGTGAACAGCACCGCGCCTATTTTCAAGAAAATCTGGATGAGGAAAGTGGACATCTCGATGCAGAAACGATCCGGGATCTCAAAGCCATGGGGATTGAAGAGGAGTGGGTACAAGGAGTACCGCACCCGATTCTATTTCGTCGGTTTCAATTAGCTGTTGGTATTGATGCCCGATTGCAACCATTGTTCCCCGGGGCGATTCGATGGCGGAAGAATTTTCTTGCAATGCTTCAGCAGGCAACGCCAGCCGAGGCGATTGGTGCGATGGGACTGGGCACTGAATCAATGGTCAAATATATCTATCGGCCGATTACAGAAGCAATCAGAAAGTTCACCAAAGTGAGCCAACGCGATTATGTCTTCTTTGAGCTTCATTCTGAGGTTGATGACGAGCACGCCGAACTGATGATGCGCGTCGCTGATGAATTGGCACACGGCGATGCGGAGAAAATTGAAGAGATACAGCGGGGAATGGAGTCGGCCCTTGATCTACGAGCATTGTTTTGGGATCAGCTTTACGCTCGTGCAAAGGAAGTGAAATGACCACTGCCGAATCAACCCGTGAAATTTATAATGATCAGGCCGAAAAATGGCAGCGCGATCGACCCACTCTTTTGTCTGATTTCTCGGCAAGACCTTTCCTGCTGGAATTGTGTGATCCAATTCAAGGCAAGAGATGCTTGGACCTGGGTTGTGGTGAAGGATATGTGGCAAGAGAACTCATGAAGCGAGGTGCAGCAAGCACGCTTGGCGTCGATATCTCTGAAAAGATGATTGAGTGCGCAAACCGCCAGCAGCAATCGGCACTCCAGGAAGGCCTTGAATATCGTGAATGCGACTTACGGAACGGTGCGGAAGACATCGGCAATTCTTATGATCTCGTTGTAGCGGTGTTTCTTTTCAATTACATGAGCATCGAGGAGATGCACCGCACCATGCGTCTGGCGCATGAAAAACTCACTTCGACGGGGCGTCTCATCTTCTCCGTTCCCCATCCGTCGCTTCCTTTCCTCAAACGCGACAAGTTTCCGTTCTACTTCGCTCCATCCGGGGGTTATTTCAGTGGACGCGACCAATGTTTCCCGGGCGAGATCTGGAGATTGGATCGAACCCCAGTAAAAGTACAGTGCGTTCATAAGACATTCGAAGATTACTTTCAGGGACTCAAAGCGGCGGGTTTCGAGACGATGCCGAATGTTCACGAGCTCAAAATAAATCAGGCCCACGTCGATCTCGACGCCGAGTTTTTTGAGCCACTACGTGATTTACCACTGCATCTTGCCATCGAGGTAACAAAATAATGTCCACATCACAACTTGAACCACGTCTGTCAGGAGCATGGCGTTCGCATGTTCCAACCGCCAGTGAATCCAGCTTGCGAATCCCTGACGAAATTGTTCACGCCTGCCTTGACTTCGTCTCGTGTGAGCCTGAAACGTTTGGAAGTGGCGAGAAGGTATTACGATGGACATTGGCATTGAAACAAAGAATGCTCGCCACTCCGGGATTTGTTTGTCTTAAAGTTGGTGATGCCGGATATACAAACAATGATTTAAGGAAAGTGTATTCTGCAGTGTCGCGATCGTTCGGGGATTTGAACACACGATACGGGGAATTCTTTGACGTCAAGGATCGAGGACTTGATCATACAAAGGAAGCGATTCCGGTGTCGAAGACTCGTGCGTCGACGGGTTTTCACACGGACAGTTCTGCGGCGAACTACTGCCCCGAGATCGTTGGATTGCTGTGCCTGCAACCAGCGCAATCCGGCGGCGAGTCACTGCTTGCCAATGCCGTGAATCTGTATTCCTGGCTCGCTGAAAACCATCCGATGAGCCTGAAGGTGCTGTCGCGACCAATCAAGCGAGACGTGATCACGCCGGGAACAAAGCAAGACGTGGAAGCAATTCAAAGCAATTCCTTTCCGATTTTTACTCGAACACAGTCCACCGTTCAATTCCGCTACATGCGGTACTGGATTGAGACGGCCTACAAGAAACTCGCACAACCCCTACCAGGTGGACTTCGTAAGGCGATGAATCTCATCGACAGTTACTTGATGGACCCGGCAAACACGTATTCACGCATGCTGCTGCGAGGTGAAATGCTATTTGTGAACAATTGCCATCTGTGTCACTCACGGACTGCGTTCACGGATTCTTTGGTTCCGGGACAAAAACGGGTGCTGGTTCGAACGTGGATTGATCGCATGCACGCCACCCCTGCACGTACGGATCTGAGTTGCAGTTCTACCCATGATTCCATCAGCCGAGATGGTGTGTTGGATAGTGCGTTTGATCCAGCACTTGCCTCCTGAGTTTGTTCGCGGCGGCAGCCGTCACGAACGCACTCAAAGGTGCACACATCAGGCATGAATTGGGTCACGGTGCCTGCCCGGCCACTCCGTTGGTTCACGCGACTGGGTTAGTGTTGAGCTTGCCAAGCTGCCTTTGGGTTTCTGCTGGTTTTTTTGAAGCCCGGCACACGCGAAGTCTATGCGTTACTTGGGCGGTCGCCCTGAAGCTTGAAGCTCTGGAATCAGAGGGGCATAGGGATCTTTCTGGGCGTCGCATTAGAAGTGTTGAATCTTACGGAAACGCTTGAAGACGCCGGGCATACTGCTTCTAATGTGCATTCTGCAATGAGAAATCACCATTGATCTTCAACGCATCACCACGTTGGGAGAGGAACTGCAATCATGTCCAAGCTGTCGGTTACTTTACAAATTTTCGCATTAATGAGCGTGTTCGGCATCATCAGCAACTCCGAGTGCGCACCTCCCACACGAGCATTTGACGCTGCGGGTGCCCCGGAGTTCGAACGTCTTGACGGCAAAACTGGTGTAAATCCGCCGCTCAATTCGGATGGCAACTTTCTGATTGGACCGGTTTATGAATCAGCACCGGAGCGAGATTTGGTAGCGGGCGTTCCGCAGGGACGGGTTGAACAATTCACCATGGATTCCCGCAACGGAAAACTATTCAATCCAGGAATCGCAAGGAAAGTATTCGGGAGGGTCGACCCCGGAAACCCGAAAACATTGCTCGTTGACACTCACGAGATTGACTAC
>PKCN01000289.1 GCA_002862205.1 Planctomycetaceae bacterium
GTCACGACAAATTCAACCAAAACAACACAATGGCACAGGCCCTCACTTGCCACACCGGGAGTCAAGAAATGGACACAGCTATGCAACTGCAAACCTCAGCAGAGATGAGCACTGATCAACGCGGATGCCGGTTCTGTGGTGAGCCTCTGGAGCATGTCGTGGTTGACCTGGGCATGTCACCTTTGTGCCAAAGTCAAGTGGATCGAGACGACCTCAATAAGCATGAGATCTTTTATCCCTTGCGAGCTTATGTGTGTGAAAAATGCTGGCTAGTCCAGGTTCATGAACACGTCGCCGGTGAGGAGATTTTTAGCCATTACGCATACTTTTCATCCTTTTCGGATTCATGGTTAGCCCACGCTGCGGCTTACGTTGACATGATTTCTGCACGCTTGAACCTGAACGAGAAATCACATGTGGTAGAGGTGGCGAGCAATGACGGATATCTGCTCCAGAACTTCGTTAAAAAGGCGATTCCCTGTTTGGGAATTGAACCGGCTGCCAATGTCGCTCAGGTCGCAATCGACAAGGGGATTCCGGTCGATGTGAACTTCTTTGGAGTCGAAACAGCCAAACGGATCGCCTCCGAGGGAAAGTCTGCCGACCTGCTGATTGCCAACAACTGCCTGGCACACGTTCCTGACCTGAATGATTTTGTAGGAGGGATGAAGGAAATCCTCGCGGAGGGTGGGATTGTTAATGTGGAATATCCGCACCTGCTGAACATCATTGAGCAGAACCATCTGGATACCATCTATCAGGAGCACTACTGCTATCATTCGCTCTATACCCTCGAGCAGGTGTTTGCCCACCACGGAATGCGTATTTTTGACGTCGAAGAAATACCGACTCACGGTGGGTCTCTTCGCATCTATGTTTCACACGACAATGACAATTCCAAACCTGTAACGCAGGCCGTGCACGAGATTCGGCAGCGTGAAATCGAACGCGGATTGACCCAACTTGAAACCTTTCATGCCTTCGCGGAGCGGGTGAAGGAAACCAAATGGAATCTTGTCGAGTTTCTAATCAAAGCCAGACGCGATGGTAAACGGGTGGTCGGATACGGAGCACCCGGCAAAGGAAACACAATGCTCAACTACTGTGGCATTCGTGAGGACCTGCTTGAATTCACGGTTGATCGCAATCCGTTCAAACAAGACAGTTTTCTGGTCGGCTCGCGTATCCCAGTTTACGCGCCGGAAATGATCGATGAGTTCAAGCCAGACTACGTTTTGATCCTGCCATGGAATCTACGAGATGAAATCGTGGAACAAATGGCGCACATCCGGGATTGGGGTGGGCAGTTCGTTGTTGCAATCCCGGAACTGGAAGTCATCTGATTCTCCGTCGCCTCTAATTCTGACAGTCATAAAAAAGAGATAATCAATGAAGGTCGTTCTGTTTTGCGGAGGATACGGAATGCGATTACGGGAATACTCGGAATCCATTCCCAAGCCGATGGTTACAATTGGCTACCGGCCGATCCTGTGGCATGTGATGAAGTATTATGCCCATCATGGACACAAGGATTTCGTGCTCTGCCTCGGTTGGAAAGCAAATGTGGTCAAAGACTATTTCCTGAATTACGACGAGTGTCTTTCCAACGACTTCGTTCTGCGCGGCGGGGGAACAGACGTCTCGCTTCTCAATAGCGACATTCAGGATTGGAACATTACATTTGTGGACACAGGTGTCGCGTCAAATATCGGACAAAGACTCAAAGCCGTCCAACCCCACCTCGAAGGTGAAGAAACGTTCCTGGCAAATTATACAGACGGACTTTCCTCAGTTCACTTGCCTGAGCTGATTGACTTCCATGAGCGATCCGACTCGACAGCAACATTCGTCAGTGTTCGACCTTCACAAACATTTCACAAGGTCACCATCGACCAGGAAGGTGCCGTGCGGGGTGTGCAAGAGATCGGCAAGACCGACACATGGATGAATGGCGGCTACTTCGTACTCTCGCAAAAATTCTTTGATTATCTGGGGGAAGGCGAGGAAATGGTGGATGAACCGTTTCAGCGACTGATCGCAGAAGGGAAATTGCGATCCATGCGGCACCAGGGATTCTGGGGGTGCATGGACACCTACAAAGAGAAACAATTGCTCGATGATATGTACGACCGCGGAGATACGCCGTGGGCCGTATGGGACAAGGCGGCGCCGCTTGTTCCCTGCACCACACCCGTTTCCAGTTTTCAAAACATAAATCTGCCTCGGTGAACGGTTTTTTCAAATGCATGGAGTAAGACTACAGGATGTCAATACCGTGCTGTGCCTTGGGGCACATGCAGACGACATCGAAATTGGGTGTGGCGGTAGCCTGATGCAGATGATTGATGCTAACCCCCATTTCCATGTTCATTGGTGTGTTTTCTCTGGTGATCCAGTGAGAAAAAAAGAGGCACTTGCAAGTGCCGAGCATTTTGTTTCCGGTGCAGAGAAAAGCTCCGTAGAAACCTTCGATTTCCGCGATAGTTATTTTCCCGATCAGTGGGCCGACATCAAAAACTGCTTTGCCGATTTATCCAAGCGAATCAAACCTGACCTGATTTTCTCACATCGTCCTGACGACCGACATCAGGACCACCGTGTTGTTTCCGAATTGACCTGGTGCACGTTCCGGGACCACTTGATTCTGGAATACGAAATACCAAAATACGAGGGAGACCTCGGTAATCCGAATTGGTATCTACCGATCTCAAAACGTTATTGTGGAAAAAAGATCACCACGCTGCTCGACTGTTTTGAGTCCCAACTCGATAAGTCATGGTTTGACGCCGAATTGTTCCGATCCTTGATGAGAATCCGCGGCAGTGAGTGCAACTCGACATCCCGCTATGCGGAGGCATTTTACTGCCGAAAAGCAACCTTCGGGTTTTTGCCATCCAAGAGCTGAGTGCGAACGACTCCGCGGTAGGGGGGGGCATTGTCGAGGGGGTGGGCATTAGCGGCGGACATTGTCATCCGCCAAACATTACGGAATCGTGATTCTTGTCTCCTCCAACAGTTCACGAACCCTTTCCCCAATTAATGTCACGGACGTGTGTGTTTCTACGCGGTGGCATCTTTCGCTCGCTGCACTGTTTGAGATTTCCCAGACACCCGCTTTGGACGGCGGGCTTGAACTCACGTGGCGCGCCACGGCCCAAGCTGATGACTTTGAGAGTGCTGCAAGTGGGAGCAGTAGGGTTCCTTTGTCAGGCGTTAGCCGGTTTAATTCGCACACGCGGATCCGATGCGTTGCGGTTAAAATCGCATTTCCAGTTTCTGTCTTCTTAGCTGTGATTCATAGAGGTTCGAATGCCTGGTCCCGAGTTTAAACTTCACGCATCGATACTGATCTGTGCATTTACATTCTCCACCGACTTGGCGGCTCAAAACCACCATGCCTCGACAAGCTCTGGTGATCTTGCATCCATTCGCGTGAGCAACTGTGAATCGGACACACCGGT
Source organism: Planctomycetaceae bacterium (assembly GCA_002862205.1). Classification (GTDB taxonomy): domain Bacteria; phylum Planctomycetota; class Planctomycetia; order Pirellulales; family Pirellulaceae; genus Rubripirellula. Next base: position 3,462 of record PKCN01000289.1, read on the forward strand.
AGTGACCGCACAAGCCGCTGCTGAAAACCCAGTCGAGGAGGTCACCGGAAAAAAAGACACGGGAAAAATCATCCGGGCAAAACCCCGCGATTGTGGGTTTGATCCATCGAAACTACAGAAAGTCATCCCAACGCTCCAGCGATTCGTTGATCGGGGCATAGTTCCCGGTGCAGTCGTCGCTGTGGTTCGTGGCAACAAGCTTGTGATGCTCGACACGGTAGGATACCGGGATATCGCAAACAAACTTCCGATGCGTGAAGACACCATCTTTCGCATCTACTCGATGACGAAACCGGTTACCTCTGTCGCTGCCATGATGCTGATTGAGGATGGGAAAATCGCATTGGACGATCCGGTGGCAAAATACATACCCGCGTTCAGCAACGCAAAAGTGTTTTCGGGATTAAAAGGTGAGAAGGTGCAAACCGTACCACTCAAACGCCCGGTCACGATACGCGATCTGATGCGGCATACATCAGGGCTGACGTACGGTTTTTTCGGAGATTCGGAAGTGGACGCTCTCTACCGGAAAGCTGATGTCCTGTCGGATGACGACACCGCCGCGCAATTGTCAGCCAAAGTAGCGGCCATCCCGCTAATGTTTCAACCAGGAACCCAATTCCAATACGGAGTTTCGGTGGATGTACTGGGCCGAGTGATCGAGATCGCTTCGGGAATGAATCTGGATGAATATTTTCAAACGCAGATTTTTGCGCCGCTTGGGATGGTGGACACAGGATTCTATGTTCGCAAAGACTCAATCAAACGTTTCTCGAATAACTATCAGAGCGGCAACAATGGTCAACTGAGAATCGTCGATGCTCCCGAAACGAGTAGATTCAGCACAAAACCACGAATGCTCTCAGGAGGAGGAGGCTTGGTATCGACGGTGATGGACTACCTGCGATTCGCGCAGATGCTTCGCAACAAAGGAGTGTATGAGGGGAAACGTCTGCTACAAGACACGTCTGTCAGCCAGATGACGCGTAATCAGTTACCTGCTGATGCGATTCCTATTTCTGTGAGTGGGTCCCGGATGCCGGGAATAGCATTCGGCCTTGGGCTTTCGGTGTATGTCGGCAACGCCAAGATGGGCAGCGTGCCGCTGCGAGGCGAGTATGGTTGGGACGGAATGGCGAGCACCAGTTTTTGGTCATCTCCAGAAAGTGACATCACGGTCGTCCTGCTCACTCAGCTATTCCCGTATTCACCGCAACTGGAAATTGCCGTCCGACCGTTAGTCTACGAAGCTGTGATTGACTGACTTTGGCGTGGGGACTTGAGCCGCAAACTCAACCCGCCGCTCTACCCAGCGGCACCATGCTTGACGACGACAATCTCGGTCGAGGTCGACGACGGAACCTGTTGAAAATGCTTCTCCGTCACCGCTCGCGGACGTTTCAATACGCTACCGCCCTTCGCGAAGACGCAGTCCCAGGTAATCATCCAAGTCAGGCTGTGCGGCGATCTCGCTGATTGTACGTTCAATGTCATATTCGACACGACGAAACTGAATCACTTGCTCATCAAAAACCACGTAACAACTGCGCGGATCTCCATCGCGTGGTTGCCCAACGCTGCCAACATTCACCATCATGCGATGGCTCTCATCCCCCAACTCATGACCACTTCCGGTCTCAGTGGGGCGTATGAACCGCAGGTCATGTGTGAACACTCCGGGAACATGAGTGTGTCCCTGAAAACAAATTCGAGGAACCATGGAAAATAGCTTCTCCATTTTCTTCACATTCTGGGTGTCTTCCGGAAACACATACTCGTTGGTTGGTCCTCGGGGTGAACCATGGACAAACAATGCATTACCCTCGTCGACCATCCGCGGCAAGCCGCAGATGTATTGCATTCGTTTGCGGCCCACTTCAGGGCCGTCCTGATTACACTCGATTTGTGCCCGTGTCCAGAAAATGGCTTGTTCAGCAGCCACGTTGAAACCCTCTGGGTCAAACAGGGCGCTGCTGTCATGATTTCCGAGAATACAGAACTCAAACTTCATGGCGGCATCAATGCACTGGCTCGGCGATGGCCCGTAACCAATCACGTCCCCCAAGCAGACAATGCGATCAACGTCCTGCTGGGCAATGTCCTCTAAAACTGCCTCAAGGGCAGCGAGGTTTCCGTGAATATCACTAACGATCGCGGTTCTAGTCACAACAGGTTTTGGCGTTATCAGGAAGAAGCGAAATAGGATTCATTTGGATTAGCAAGACCACGCCACCCCAAGCTTAGCTCGCCCCATCAACAACCAGTTCCGCAGTCAACAACCAGTTGCTACTGCGGGCGGATGCTACAGGAACAGGCTCGCTGGGAACCGCAACCTCAACAACCGCGCAAACCAAAAACATCGCAGGCTGTGCCCTCAATCAGCCCTCTCCAGTCTAACGCCCATGCTTGATCCGGTCACCCAGTGCATCGGAAAGATCGGCAATGGCATAGATCTTATTGGCAGTTTTGTTGATATCGTACTCCACGCGTCGATATTGCAGAGTTTTGGCGTCGGTGTCGATGATTGCGTAGCAGGAACGACTATCATCATCGCGCGGTTGCCCCACACTCCCCACGTTCACCAGCACCTTCTCGCTGCCTAACTGATAGGAGTAGTCACACTCATCAGGCGAAATGAATTCGCACTGAGTCGTGAAAACTCCTGGCAAATGCGTGTGCCCCATGAAGCAGTAGTTCTGCACCTTGCCAAACAAAATCTCCATTTTCCGTTGGTCGAACACATACTCCGGAAAGACATATTCATTGGTGGGGTCTCGCGGCGAGCCGTGAACAAATCTGAACTCACCCTCGTCGAGGTGTCGCGGCAACTCCCCCAGAAAATCCCATCTCTTGTTGACGACCCTCGGCGAGCCGGGCCCGTTATCTAATTGATCTCGGGTCCAATAGATCGCCTGCAATGCCATCGGGTTAAAACCATCGGGATCAAACAAAGCCGCCTGGTCGTGGTTACCCAAAATGGTGGATTTGCAACGATTGATGACCAAATCCAGACATTCGCACGGGTTGGGCCCGTAGCCAATGATGTCACCGAGGCAGTAAATTTCATCCACAGAGACCTGCTCGATATCTGCCAGCACTGCCTCGAGTGCCTCCAAATTCCCGTGGATGTCGCTAATGAGCGCTCGCTTCACCGGTGTTTCCTAATCTAGACGGACCGCATCTGGCCGTTATGTTGCTTGTTCAGTCATGATTGTAAGGGGAATCAAAAATTAACAGCAATCCCACCAACTCCCCGTTCCCAGCAGATTCCCCGTTTCTTGATATCGCCCATGTGGCAATCGAAACGACAGGAAGATTAGGATCGGTTGCAGTTTTGCGGGGTCAACGCATTATTCGGAAAGTGAACCTCAATCCGAATCAACGGTCTGCTTCGACCCTCGCTCCCGCGTTACAGGGCATTTTAAAATGGTGCCAAGAGCACCAACAAACCCCCTCTTTTGTCTCTGTCGCGGATGGCCCCGGGTCCTTCACCGGACTCCGAATTGGCGTGACAACCGCAAAAACACTGTGTTATGCGCTCGAATTGCCCTTGGTTTCGGTTGACTCACTGGCGGCGATTGCCGCTGCAGCACTCCATGCCAACCCAACCTGCGATACCATCTGGGCTGTGATCGATGCCTACCGCGGTCAAGTCTTCCATGGCCGATTCGAACGGGCAACTTTGCTGCCCGATCAACACGCCATCCCCTCCAACTGGACTTCGCACCCTGAAACGATCGATGTCCTCCAGCAGGAAACGTGGCACACGCAACTAGAACAGAAACTTCCGCAAATTGGTCTTACTGGCGACCCTAAGCCACTGGGCGCACGTTCAGCAAACCTCTTGACTCGCGATTGTGATGCGATTGGAGTTGGACTTTTGGCGGTCAGAGCGGCTGCACTGGGACATTTCTGCGACCCCATGCAATTGGTTCCACGGTACCTGAAACCAAGTGCCGCCGAAGAAAAAGTAGCCGAACACTGAATTCGGACCGTCTCACGGCATTTCAAGAGACCACGGCATTTCAAGAGACCACGGCATTTCAAGAGACCACGGCATTTCAAGAGACCACGGCGTCCGCAACCTCACCGATCCTGCGTCGGTCTGAATACCAAGACGCACAACCAACCACACCAAGTCACCCCAAACTGACCGTGCTCCCCGTTGGTGAGCCGGTTCGCGTTACCCAAGACGCGTCACCAGCCAACCGCCCCCCCGCAATCAGGTAGCATCTCGCAACTTGTCTGTGAATTGTGGAAACGCCGCCCGCACCCGTGTCCAATTGGGAATCGCTTCGGCACCCCTTGGATCCGCTCGAAAAATCTCAGACGCAGTCGTAATACAATCCGCAAACGCGTCGATGGACATCTCTTCGACGTGGCGATCAAAGGAAAGATCGTTGATCACGGCATCAGCCGCGTATTGTCGAATGCAATCCTGTGCCATCCTTACATAAGAGGCCCGCAAAGAGGTGAACGTGGCATCACTCAATAACACGCCCTGACTCGCCAACGTTCGATAGATTGTGGTCAGGATGTCGGTGGCCATTCGCATCAAACCGGCGTCCTTTTCTTCGACCGAAAAGCTCTGATGCTTATGCTCGTAAAGACGACACAGATCGGTTTGACAGACACGCTTCAACGAGGTGTTGCGATAAACCTCTGCCAGGGTCCCCACTTCAAGTCCCCAGTCTGATGGGATTCGGTTGGTGCGTGCAAGGTTCCGCGTGAGAGAAAATTCGCCAGAAAGCGGATAACGGAAACTGCCCAAAAAACGCAGAAACTCACTGTTGGGATAAATCCGCATCAGGGCGCGTAGCAACGGTGCAACCAACAGACGCACCACCCTGCCGTGCATGCGATCCGTAGCACGCGCATAGTATGCCTTGCAGAATTCAAAGTCCAAACCTGGATGCACCATCGGTAAGCATAACCGGGCCAGCAGCAACCGGTCATAGTCAACAATATCGCAATCATGCAACACGAACGTTTCAATCCGGGGATCAGCTAACAGGTAGCCAAAAGCGGTCCAAACACTTCTTCCCTTTCCAGGTGTAGAAACAGCAATCCCCGCATCAACTAGCTCACCATAGAGCGATTGGATTTCGGGGCCATCTGTCCACAGCACCCTTGCACGATCCCCCAATGGTGAAATTTTCTGGAGTGTCTCTTCATAGTCCTGTTTATCAGGCGCAACACCCAGACTGACGACAATCGTATCGATATAGTCCGCATCCGCTAGTTCGTTCACAATTCGTGTGAACGGCTCGGCACGCATGTCTGAGGCCGTTACCGGTAAAACTAAACCCACGGGGTTCTGTCGCGTGGAGTCCCGCAACATATCTTCCAATCGATCCAATTTGCCGGTCTGCAAATCATGAATCGTTGTGACCAAATCGTGCTGAAAAAAATCAGGCATGGGATTGAAACGCCTCCCGGGTGCAAAGGAAAGTGTCACTTCTGGAACACCCTCAGACTAACCTTGCAAACCGTGGGTGAACATCGGTGTTGTGGCGAAAACCCAAAGCGTCTGCGACCCACTTGCAATTCAAGACAAAACGCATCCGTTGGCAAAACTTGTGCTAGGACACCTACATATCCCCTAACGCTTAAGTGCGGGAGAAAAGAAACACTTACTCAATTGGGTCGCCTACACCCATCGTGCCCATCACGATTGCAACTGCGTCAAAATTCCTCAGGGAAACTGCAGACTGTGCTGCCTCAAACCCATGGGGCAATCATCCGCCCCAGACGCCGCGTCGACCGGTTAATGCGTGTTTACTGTGTCTCCACGGCACCCGATTCCGCCGGTTCCAGCAGTTCCAAACCATAGGTTTCACCCTTCTTCACTGCCGGAATCCCAACCGCCATCCACTCGGGCTCAGGAGCGTCCTGTAAGTAGTGGTCAAAGAATTGCTGCATTCGTGTTGCAAAATCCCGTCGATTGTAATCGTCCATCACCCAGTGCGGCTCTCCGTTATAGTTCAACATCCATGCTGGTCTCCCCAAACGGCGCAACGCTACAAACAATTCAATTCCCTGATACCACGGCACCGCTCCATCTTCATCATTATGAAGAATCAGCAGCGGAGTTTTGATTTGGTCCGCATAGAACAGTGGCGAGTTGGCGACATACTTGTCTCGTGCCGACCAGAGATCCTCACCAATCCGACTTTGGGTCCTTTCATATTGAAACATTCTGCTCATACCACTGCCCCAGCGGATCCCACCATAAGCACTCGTCATGTTGCTCACCGGCGCGCCGGATTCTGCACAGGCAAACATATCTGTCTGCGTCACCAGATATGCAGTTTGATAACCGCCCCAACTATGCCCTTGCAATCCAATTCGATCTTTCCGAACGAAGCCTTTGTCGATCAGGTGTTCAACACCTGGTAGAATCGCATTCACCGCACTCGGGCCGGGTTCTCCTGTCTTGTAGGGAATGTCCGGAATGAAGACGAGATATCCACGACTCACATAGAAGCTGTGGCAAACAATCGAACGTCCTGCTGCAGGAGTGTAATAACGATGCAGGTTATCTGAGTTACGCTCGTAAAAATATACAAGCATGGGATATTTTCGCGACGGATCAAAATCATCGGGCTTCAATAGAATGCCATCTAGATTCTGCCCATCCTTCGCACGCCAGTGAACCAATTCCGCATTTCCCCATGAGTATTCGTCCTGTTGGGGATTGATATCACTGACGCGTGTGAGCTCGCTGAAGTCGAGCGTACTTGTCCAAACATCGCTACATCTCCTGAAGGAACTGCGAGTAAAAATGACACGTTCGCTCTGCTTGGCTTTCTCAAGGCCCGAAACTCGTTCATCCAGCATCAGCAACTGACGCAGTTTTGGCTTGCGAGCATTTTCCTTTCCGCGTTTACCCTCACCCAGTTGAAGCGAATAGTAGCCGCTTGCTTTGGTCCTTGTTTGGAACGCTGTCAGGATTAATCCCTTCTTGGCGTCAATCGCTAGTTTGCGGGGATCCAGACGGGCGTACCGAAACCGCATCTCCTGCTTCCTTCCGTTGCCCGCGGTCAAACAACGAGCCGGTAGTTTTCCGCTTGGGTCAAGTTGCCACAGGTCATATCGGTCGTAGATCAAAAATCCCTCGTCCTTATTGAGCCAACCTGCACTTCCATACGCTCGTGCCAAGTTAGGTGTGTCATGCAGTTCATCCTGCAGAGGGTGTCTTATCCCCCTGCTAATCAAGACAGGTTTTGTGTTGGACCCCCGAGTCGCTTGTGCGTACCACTGCTTTTTCTCTGCATCGAACCACGTGATGTATTTTCCTAACGGCGACATCGCCGCATTCCATTTCACCTTCTCGGCAAGCCTTGCGCGTGAGCCCGTATCAAGGTTGACGACATAGATGTCCTGAAAACCTGGGTAGTCCCACGATAGCGTGCGGCGATAGGCAAGGTTCGTGTTGGCAACAGCAACCGTCGCCGGAGATCGGTAGTCAATACTTACCGATGGCATTGCCTGATTTTCCAATTGCACTACCTTGTCACTCTTGAGAACAAACGCGGCTCGGTATCTCCGCTTGCGTTCCGCCTCGGCTTGCAACAACTGTTGGGGCTGTAACTGCGGATCCTTCCAGTGCCAAAGGTCCAATTTCGCTTTCTTGCGTGCAGTCCCATCACCTTCCTGGGTTACCGTTTCGACACCGTCACGCTTCCCAAGAACCTTCTCTGGAATTGGTGCCGTGTCAAAATAGACTCGTGCATTATCATCAGAAAACTGCACACTTGTTTGTGGCGAGATCCACCACTTGTTCGGTATTCCCGCATCTCCCTCTCGTGCAATTCGTTTTGCTGGACCACCACGAGTGGCAGCCAGGAATACGCTCCACGTCGGTTCTTTGTCGGTGTAATTGTCTTTGTTTGTAGCAAATGCAATGTCCGTCCCATGCTCGGAAAAGGCCAATGATTTGTACTCACCCGGCCCGGTCAAAAGAGTGGTCCGCTGCAGGGTTTCCAGTTTCACCAAATGAACTCCGTCAACATCCAGCGATTGGCTGTTTTTACGATTCTCTTTGCTTTTCCCAGGTCCTGAATGCGCGTCCTGTTTGACGGACGTAATGACCGCAAGATAGCTTCCCTTCTTGGAAAATTGATAACTCGCAACGTTTGGAAATGTGCGTTGCACTCCTGTGGTCAGGTCCACCAACAATAGCGGGGTTCCCAGCACCTTCTTTTTCTTTTCTTGATCACCATCCGTTGTTGTCTCTTTTTCTGGTTTCGAGATTTTCTGTTTTGATTCTGAAATGGGACCCGCGTTCTTCAAGGCTTCAGCGTGTTCAAGGATTTCGCTTTTTCCACGCTCTTGTGAGAGAGTCTTGCGACTTTTAAGTTTGAGTGGTTTTTTCAGCCGTTGCAGACCTTCGGGCGTCACTTCATACCTCTCGCTCGGCTGATTCTCGACACTCAGTTCATCAGGTCCGTTGGCGTTCTCAAGCTGGCAAGCGATCCACATGCCATTTTCCTCAGGGGTGCTAAAAGAACGCACGCCTTCGATCGTGGTCACCTTACCTGAAGACAAATCAAGGTATTGCAATTTCGGCTTTGGTTTAGCCTTCTCGCTCTTCCCCTTTGTGGACTCTTGCTTTTCGGGCATCAAGCGATAGATGGCATAGCGGCTATCGTACGTGAACTCGGCTCCCGCGGCTCGGGTTACGATGTACCGCTTTCCATTGGATGGATTGAAAAAATGTGTCGACGTTTCACCGTCAATCGCACCGTTTTGCACCGTGTACATGATCCACTTTCCGTCTTCGGAGAGTAGTTCACGCGATATTGTATTCCATCGATCATACGCATCATGATCCAACGGCTTAAGCGTGATGTCCTGTCCTGCTGCCCCCTCCATCAGCCACGAACCGTGACAGAAGAATGAAAATGTACAAAACGCCAGAATCCGGCAATTGCCAACCGTCATGAGATCTGCTCCAAGTCAATAAAACGTATGCTCATCCGATGATAGTCAGTCACGTTCACCTTGCGATGGTATGCCAACACTTTGCGTTGCAAAAAGCTGGCCTTTTTGCACTTCTTGGGTCTCATGGACCGCATATCCAAATTAGCAAACCTCCGAAGGGCGTGCATTCGAGTCACGACGCAGATGGTCGCGAATATTTCCGCTGGCTGTTAATGCAAAGTCACGGGACGGAGCACTGGAGAGCCGCGTCGACAACTGAATCAACTACCGACGGATCGTATTCCGCGGGACTGCAGTCAGGGGGGGCAACTTCATTTCAGTAGCAGCGGGCGCAAGTTCGCTTTCAGGTCCCTAACCTGCCGTGCCTCTGATTTTGGAAGCCAAGTCCGGTGCTGAATCAGCACATCGTTGTAGCGGGCATCTGACGCTAGATTTTCCCATTCATTGGGATCAACGTCGTGATCGTAGAGTTCTTCAGTCCCATCGGAATAACTGATGTAACGCCACCGGTCGCTCCTTACCGCGTGATTGCCACGCATGTAGGTCATCAACGCTGGGATTTTCCATGGTGCCTTAGGATCCTCAAGCAGTGGTCGCAAACTGACACCGTCGCACGTAGGGTCCGCTGGCAACCCCGCGAGATCAAGCAAGGTTGGGTAAATGGTGGTAAGGTCCACAGGACGTGTACACTTCACACCCGCTTTTGCGACGCCCGGAGCCACCACAATCAGAGGAATGTGATTCGTTTTTTCCCAAAGTGCAAACTTTTCGACGTGATCTTTTTCTCCGAGATGAAAGCCGTGGTCAGACCACAACACCACAGTTGTCTTGTCACCGCGGGGACTGTTATCCAAAGCATCAAGCACGCGACCTACTTGTGCATCAGCAAAGGCCGCGCAGGCCGCGTACGAACGAATGAAGTCCCGATACGAGCCCTGCCGCTGTTTTTCAACGCCCATCATACCCCGCCAAAACCACTTTTTACTTCTCAACAACGTCGTTGCACCTGCGGGCAAATCATTCCAATCGTTCTCCCGACGCAGGGGCATCTGTATCTGCTCATACGGCTTGTGGTAGACGCTCGGGGCAAAAAAAGGCGAATGCGGTTTATAGATCCCACACGCAAGAAACAAGGGTGTGTCAGCGGGGTGATTCTTCAGAACATCGATGCAATAATCCGCCGTCTGAAAGTCAATCGTATCCTGCTCGCGAGAGGGCCATTTGCCCCAGTCCGTATTGCGTGAACCATAATCCGGGGAACCGTTCAACTTCTTCTCAGGGTATTTCTGCGTTTGCATGTGCTGAAAATCATGAAATGAAGCATCATCGTGAAAAGCGCCATCGAGATGATGATGAAAAATCTTGCCCGCTCCCCTCACGCGAAACCCACCGTCAATGAAACGTTGCATGATCGTCTTACGTTCTGGCAACGCGTGCCTCCAATCACTTTTGTTACCATACACTCCGCTGGTTGTGGGGCGGAGTCCTGTTAACGTTGCTGAACGCGAAGGATTGCACGCCGGCGAGGCGCAGTAAGCACGCGTGAACAAAACGCCCCGTCCAGCCAGTCGTTCCAGATTGGGTGTCTTGATCGGTGAGTCCGCGTCTAACAGCGAAATCCAATCATTCAGATCATCAACCACCATGAACAATACATCGTTGTCTTGCGTGTCACCTATGCCCGTTGTGCTGCACTCAACAAGATTCGGTGCTTGATCAGTTGGTTTGTGCGTTGACCGATGCTGTCGAGTCTCCGCTTTTCCCGCCGGTCTAACTCCAGCCTCTGGACTCAACATCTGATCGTCCATTACCAGAGTCATTGTCGGAACGTGGTTGGGATCTAACTTGGAAAGATAATCCCGCTTCCTTGCGTCAGCTTCAATCTGATGCAAGTCAGTGAACCGAGAAGGCGTGGTTCGATATCGAACCGATTTCAAATTCCCCTCTCTCGTCCCATCCTTTTCGTGAATCAGGGACGCGACTGGTGACTTTTCAGTGGGCTCGCTGGGCAAAAAACCTCCAGCATCCTTGGCGTTTGATTTTCGATCGTCGGGAACCGTAACGCTCGAGAAATTTGTCAACGTCGATAACACGTCTGCCGTCGTCCTGAGGTCGGAACCCTCGCCATTGACAGGAATGGTCCCAGCCCACCTGAGTGTGGTGACCCGGATGGCTTCTTCATGCTGTGGGGAAAAGTGCGTCCCCAGGATCAGTAGTGAGCCACACGCGATTGAGATGCACCATGCCGATAAGTGGTTTTTTGTGATGGGTCTATCTCCGGGGTATGGTTGATTCATCGTTTCTATGCCGATCGGGGAATTCACTGTGCCGTACGGTTATATCGTGTTAGCCGAGTTCAACGTAGGCGAGTTCAACGTAGGCGAGTTCAACGTAGCCGAGTTCAACGTAGCCGAGTTCAACGTAGCCGAGTTCAACGTAGCCGAGTTCAACGTAGCCGAGTTCACTGAGGCTTGCCGTAAAGGCATTCCCCTGTTCCGATCGATTGAGCAGCGGCGAGGAAGAATTATAGCGTTCGGTAACGCGTTATCGTGCTTGCGTTTCTCAATCATCAGGTCCCACCCAACGGGTAAGACCAGTGCCGGTAATTCCCACATCTACGGGGGTCTCTTGTGAAGTCCGATATTCCTCGGCACACGCTGCGAGAATTTGTGTGCCTGTTGGCAGACGGCGGGAGTTATCGAGAGTCATCTAGCAAAACGGTGGGCTCAGCCGAGTCAACATTAGCCAATGCTGGGTCGCACTCTGGGCGACTGTGGTAGCGCATTCAAGCACAGTGATTCACTCTACCCACGGGCTCTGTTTCACAACAACTCACAAAAAAAAGAACCGCCCAAGTCCAACACTTGGGCGGTTCATGTGATTGACTGTATTGACAAGCACTAGGCGTCGCAACAGCTTGAGCAACAAACTGGCGTGCAGGAACACGTGCCACCGGACACACAATCACATCCATTTTGTTCACAGACGCAATCTTTACACACGCAACCTCCGCCACAACACGTGCATTTCGCTTCATCCGACATGGATGGTCCTTGTGAAAAGGACAAGGGACCTGCGAATAGCAACGCTGGCAATAGAACGCCGGATTTTGGTTTTAAAAACATTTTCAATTCTCCGTACAAATTGTTGTAAAAAAAGACTACAGCAACCCGTATGCAGAATTATTTCAGCCAGCGTCCAAGTAACGCCTGGCGACAATTGTTTTCCATTGCGAGGAAGACAAAAGGTGCAGGCCTGAGCGTGGAACCAACGCCCCCTCTGGAATCTGAACCCATCGGCGGCCACTGATTGCCCTCTTCCGAATCAACGCTCACCGCGGCCTCAATATCACCCGCGAATGCTAGCCGTACCTCACAAGAACAATCCTGAGCTTGCTCATCTGGTTTGGTGGCGTCACAACTTGTCCCACCACGAACCTCATCATCTGAACAGCAACATCCAGGTTTTGCAGTACCACGGCCACAGCCTTGACCATCAGATCCAGCCCCACAGAAGCACTGCCCCCAAGCCCACACTGGTAAAACCAGCGTAAAGCAAGCGAAAGGAACCGTTAGATGGCGGAAACAACACATGAGTCTTTTTTCGTTCTCCAGGCAGATCACAGATCGACGTGAAATATTCAATGTATTTCAACTCCAAGAATACCAAGATGGCTACGGCAAAACCATCCAATTTCTAAAGGAATGTTGGTATTACGCTCGAGTGATTGATCCAGTTCAGCTCACCTCCTCTAAACGCCCCTACCGGTGACCCGCTTTAGCGTGGATGCATTCGCTCAAACTCGATCTTTAACAACAACACGGTTCCACCAGACGCTACAAGCGTCAGAACCAAAAAAATGGTGGTAACTCAACTACTCGCAGGAGATTCAGGGACCGAGCATGGTTTTGATTTTGTGTGACACGCTCGGTGACCTCCACGATACGATGCATCACGCTATTCGACCGTGAGCCGCACGATCCGCACGACTGCAAACTTCAAACGTCAAGGATTTTGATGCGTGTCTTCGCGTTCCAAGGTTGGCGTGCGCAGAGTCTCAGCGTGTATCAAGCGATACCCCATGCTCCGTAGCGCAAGACACAAACCCAAAATTACCCCGCCCATAACCAAGTGGCACATGGCAAGTCCCCCAACCACCTCGAAGGGGTCAGGTGGTGGCCGAAATACACTAAATAAGATTCCGACTTCGACAAGCGTTAACAACAAGCATAGAAAAACCCAAGCAATTGTGCTCTGCACAATTCGCTGTTGTTTCTGTCCCAGCCCAATCCAAATGCATGGAAGTTTGACAATGAGGCTCACGACCCCAAAAACCGTCGTGGAAATCATCGCTGCCGCATTGCCGAAGATGCTCCGCTGCAGCGCACCCATAAGACTGATCCCATCCGCGGGAACAAGACTGCGTACAATTCCCATTGATATTGCCAGCATTGCGATACCGAGCATCATCTCACGAATCCCATATCGATCCGGTTGATATTTCTTATCTTGGTTAACGTGCTCTTGCACAATCTCCCATTTGAAACAGACCGCCACAACTTTGAGCGGCAAATAACTCATCAAAAAGCCAAACGCCCAGAGAAAACCCACCGATGCTTGCATTTCTACGATTACGGCGTCTGCACGCGATTCCTCTGCACCGAGAAAAGACACCCCCGACGCTAAACCACACCACGAAATCACCAACAAAAACAGCGTCCATGGTAGACGGACCCAGAATGTTCCGCGAACCAACGTTCCCCACACACAGATCACTGTGAGTTGTGCGGTCACAACACCGATGCAGAATAACGCTGGAATTGCCTCCCGCAAAAACATGGGCACAACAGCATCAACAGCAAAAAATGTGACTGAGGAAATGCCCAGCAATGCACGCAAACGAAACTTTCTACTCTGACTCGGCGGTAGAAGTTCTTCATCCGTGCCAGCCATCTCGTTATCCATGCTCAACCTCGAAATCCCGCCAAACTCGAAATAGTTGCTTGCTGGCAATGTATCAGCCCCATCACCTCAATCAATGTTGAAAAACGCAACTTCTTGCACTGCTAGCCTTACGAGCCAACTGGCCCTGTGAACTCTAGCGTCGTCAGGAATTTCCACAGTTTCGCATTTTGATCATTGGGGAACGAAACACATTCCGCTGACGTGACTCCGCAGGCGAGAACCCATTGGCACCTGTGAACATCGACGAAAACGAGGTGTTCCGGATAGTCGCGGCGGCTAGTCTCGCATTCGCTTGAGAATAGAATGTTCGCCTCAAACGTTGGTAGTAATCACTTACCACTTGTTTGAGTCTTTCTTCGTCTTTCGAAAGACTCTTTTCGTGTTCAATGAGCTCCAGGCTCGCCAGCCTGTATTCCTCAGAGACGAGCGGATCGAGGACGGAGTTCCGACTTATGCCCGGTTGCTGTCGAACCGATTCATTCCCCTCGAATCCGACATGTGTTGCTACCAAGTTACCGTCGCTCCACTCTTCCGCAGCCCAAAGATGTCCGCTTGTGCATTCACCACCGCATGCCTTGAAAATGATTCGAACACCGTCCTTGCGGCCAGCTTTGTACTGCTCCATCATCAGGGGACGTCCAGATGGATCCCACATGACAAGCGTCGCGATGCGTTTCCCGAAACTATATTGAATGAATGTTTGGCGACTGCCGTTCTCATGAAAACTCATCAGTGGTCCGTGGATTTTTTCTCCACGGCGCGAAAAGATCAAAGATGGTAATCCAGTTTCCGCGTGCGTTAGAGTGGTGAGGCGGTCGTCGCCAGCTTTTTCCGAACTATGGGTAAAGCGATCGAAACGCTGCTCAAGCTCAGAAAAATGTTTACCAACGGAAAAGACTCCACCATTTGCGAGTGTAAGGATCAAATTAGAGTCGTGCGTCAACGTCGAGGATGCAGGCAAGGGTACCTCCCCGCTTAAACCACCCGTTGACGCGGTGTTTGCGAGATACAATTGTGCTGCAACCCTTTCATCAACAGGAAGGATCTCACCGCTCAACAAGCGATCAACCTCGGCTCTGACAGTCTCTGCAAGTCCTTGTTTAAAGCCGACTTGGATCCGTTGCACCGCACCTCGCTGATCAATCAAGATCAAAGTGGGCAAATCTTCAACTCCGAATACCGCTGCCGCAGTACCTCCCAAATCGAGAGCAACCCGTAATTCAATTCCATGCTTTTCAACTGCTTGCTCAACAACACGCCTACTTTCCTCAGTGTTGATTGCTATCAGTTGGAATTCGTCTGCGTCAAAGCCTGTGAAAGCCTCCTGCAGTATTGGAAGTTCCTCGAGGCATGGTCCGCACCAAGAGGCCCAAAAATTCAATACGATCACCTTGCCCCGATGCGTTTTCAAAGGGTCGTAGAAGCTCTGTGCTAAGAAATCCTGAACTTCAAAGCTTGGAAGCTGAAATACTTCAGCTCCCATCCCGAGCCTCTCCTTATCTGCCGGAGCACCGGAGCTTTGCAGCTCGCTCATTTCTGATGAGCTGTCCGTAGACTCCATGGTGGAATTTTCGAGACTATCGCTAACTGCCACCTGCTCATCCAATTCGGTGACAGCGGCCGGCTGGGAATGAAAATCCGTAGTCAGCGTCTGATCCAAAAACCGATTAACTGATGTGTCAGTCGTTAACGAGCCCGTCCCTTGCAAAACTGACCGTGGCTTTGCGGGTTTATCTGGACGTTCATCTTGACTGGATTCTCGAGCTGCGAGCCTGCGTTTTGCAGCGGCAAAAGTGTCTTGGCTAGAACTTGCCTCGCGGGCTCCTTGGTTCTCGATAGAAGCAACAAGCGCTCTTTGTTTTATCCGACGATTGAATGCCTCGTAAAAGCGGCTGATGCCCCATGCCACGCCCAATAGACAGACCCCGCCAACAAAACAGCGCACAACAACTTCGGGCAAACTCACCTGATGTCGGATGCGCGACGGATCAACGCGATTCGCTTTGCGATCCATGGCAACCCACTCCTTCAGACAATGGTAACTTCGACGATCCCCGTGCACGCCCAAATCATACCCGATGTAGGGCATGTGTCGCAGAAGTCCCCGAAAGGAATTTAAACAGAAGCAATCCGGCTAACAGGGTGGTTTCATTGGCAATGGCACGACAACCTGACAGCAAAAGAAGAGAAAACAAACATAGCTGGGCACCATCATTTTCAAAACCGAGGCACTCACGACCAAATGGGTGCAGTAAGATCGAGCACCGCGAGCAAGAATAGGTCACGGAAACAAAATGACTTGACTACGGCCTCCGTGCAATAGGCCAGCCAGTACACTGCGTGCTTCATATAACATTGTAATCTTGTTTGTCTCGTTTTCCGGAATGATCCTGTATTTGGGAACTCTCCATCCATCCAAGGCGACAGCATATGAGTGGAATCATTGGACACACCATGTATGCAATCCTGGCTGGCAAGGCAGCATCCGCGCGCAAACTACCGATCGCTCCTTTGATCCACCAACATTCTGCAAGCTATCTTTGCGGTGCCTACTTGGGGTGTGATATTCAGACATTGCCTGAAGCGATCTGCATCGACACGGGTGAACCTGTTGGTTACGGCACCGTGCCGCTTAAAAAAAGTCCCATCACTGGCGGCAAAATACGACCTTGGACACTGCGATACGATAAGCACGATTATACACCTCGGGATATCCACCGAGGATTTTACGGTCGCGCCCATCTTGTTTTCGGCTGGAGCCCCAGCCAGCGGATTCACTTGGTTCCATGGGATCATCTCGCTGATTTTTGCGCTGCAACGATTGAAGATACAGTCATCCTTCACGGACCAGGCGAACGTCAGTTGGCCTATTTGTTCGGCTGGATGGCACACATCGTCAGCGACAGCCTCATCAAGTCCATTCAGCCCGGAGTGGATTTAGTACTTCTGGATGGGAAATACACTCCCGCAAATCGGCCCATTCAGGATCTCATTACCTACCATGAAATAGGAATCAAGGAACTCGGTTTGAACTGGGCGGCGATCCTTACAGATCTTGCAGAAGCACCCATTGAAGAAGCTCAATACCACTACATGCGAGTCGCGAAGCCGCAAGGTACCCTGGGCGACAGTTTTCCTGATGCCTGGGCTCCAAACCAACAACCACTCTTAAAACAGGTGCTGGAAGAGAACCGGCGTTACCAACAAATTCGAACGGCGCGGCTTTTAAAAAAATACGAACTGACCAAATCGGCTACCGGCTGGGAATGCAGCCCAGTATTGCAGCAGCAGGCAGGAGGACGTAGCTACCAGGAAATGATTGGACTCGCACGACGGGCACACTTCCGACATGCGTTGTGGCAAATTGCTGAACAGGTGGTCGATCTTTTTGAACAGGTCATTCAACGGTACCCTGAACTTCGGAACCTCAGTCAAACCGATGCCGCCTCATGGAAAATTCTTTCCGAGAAATGGAATCGTACGGACTAGCTCGCTACTTGTGGTCTGACTCCAATCGCTAGGGTGTTGGATTTGCGTCATGTTCCAACTTCGCTCCCATGAGAACAGGACACGCACCCCCGAAGCGATGGAACTAAATGCGTCTCGTTGATTCCTTCTCCAAGTGACATCAACCCAACGCATACCAAGCATGCGTTAGACCGTCATGAACTTATCTGAATTGAGGCCTGTTACCGCGAGGTTGCATCGCTCGTTCATAATCAGCGCAACACTTCATTTTTGGCGAGGGTGGACGCGTACAAAAACACGAGAATATGAAGCACAACCCCGACTCCCATCATGCAATAGGTGACCACTCCTATCAAGCCTGGAAACTGAGGCAGGAAGAACAGATTGTAAGGGACCGTTATCAGATCGGATAAGAGAACCACGCCCCACAGCCCGACAGAATATTTTTTTAAACGGAATAACGCCACGACTGCAACCGCGACCATAATTTGATCAACCAATATCAATCCATAATCGAACATGCCGATCGACGAATAATACACTTCGGCTTCCGGTGGTATTGGCATCGTCCCACTAAGAAGAGCGAGGAGAAATGGCAAGCCACTTAAGATGCTATACCCGTACGCGACCGTAATGATCCAGACCCAAACTGGTCGATTGGATACTACGGCAGGCTGAGGCAACTCAGTAGCAACCATCTTTGACGGGTCTTCGTTTATCATTTTTGTCTCTTATGTATGTTAATTACTATTCAAATAGCCAAAACTGTTCCCATGAAAAGACTGCGATTCAGGGGTTTCCGTGCAGAGTGAGCGTTTCGAGTACTTGAGCTTGTAGACCGACAACCTTGAAGCACCCCAACCGGGCGTGCAGCGGACTCCTGTCCTTAGACTCAGGGCCTACAGGCTCATCGTAAACCCACGTCGCCGGGCCATCCTACAATTCAAGCATCACAAAATCTCGAATCCGCTAGTGAGCATACATGAGTATGCCACCTTACAGAGTCTTTTGCCCGCCTCCAACGCGCTGTCGGGCTGATCCAATACAAAATCCCGCTGGTAGACACTCAGTCAAAAACACCCGTACGGCAGTACTCTCCCAAAGCCTGTGGGCTGGAAAAGCCCATAGGCGACACTAAATCACTGTGTTATATCTCATCATGCTGGGCGACCGTTGAGTTCACCCTTCTTGCGTTATCGAAATGAACAGCATCAGGCAGGAGCGATCACGCAGCACCGGCATTCCACCTCTCATTTGTTGACTAATGCAGAGTTGACTAATGCAGAGTTGAGTAATGCAGAGTTGAGTAATGCAGAGTGTTGTGCGGACCGGTATTGACTCGTTATTTCGCTTTAACTGAACAACCGAATCATTTCGGAGGCCCCGCCAACGCCTTGCCCCCAGATCAAACGTAGGCAATATCCCTCCGTCCGTCGCTCAAGAATTTTGCGTCGCTATTGTGCGATAAAGCCAGCACAGAGAATCGGGGCACCGAACGCTTGATCAAGCTGACAAATAACGGTGCAACATTCTATCTTGATAGTGCTAACGGGTTAGACCGCGACCCGTTACACCTGCAAGCAGAAACACGGATCCGAGGATCAAACCACCGAAGCGAAACCGAGGGCCAATGCCGTCATTACCAAGCAGGACGACATTCCCCACAATCATTAGCCCGCCAACCAAAATTGCTAGTAAGCGGATCGCCCAATGCGCCGTCTTCTTTGGCTTATCTTGGAAATCAACACCAGAAAGTCAAGCTTCCTCTTGATGCCGGTCATTGCGAAAAAACATTAAATAAACTCTGCCTCATTTTGTTGCGCTGACTTGCGTGGTCACATGAAGCTGCACAGTATGATACTTCAAAATGCATTCGCAAAGTTGCAGCGTCGTGGCCTCCCACTCCCACAGGTGGGCGTCTCACCCACTTGTTGCCGAAAGTTCCACAGCAACAGCCCAGCTTGCGTGGTATTTGGGGCTGGCTGCAAACAACCCAGCTTGGGAGCTAGCATTCGCATCTTGCTTGTTCTTTGGTGGACGGCAGGCCGTTACGCAACCGCAACCGTAAAACAATTGATGATGCATCCATTGAATATTCTTTCCTGAAGTTCTCGTGAACGCTTACGCCCGTTTTCCGATCAGTGTCCTTGGGATCTCCGAAGCATCATCACAAAGATAAAACTTCGAGCGGTGTGCCAAGTAAAAATGGAAACAGGATACCGATATCCACGACGAACCCAGTTGGGGCTAAAACTCGGCTTGAAATTGTGAACGGAACAGGACCCCACTATCGCCGACCAAGATGTCAGTAGATCGATTCTGCAACGGACTTCTGTTCAAACGGGTAACGTCGAACGTGAATTTCAAGGTCGGCTTTGAGAGGGGATACCAATTGACTCCACCCGCAAACTCTGAACCATTTCCAAAGTCGCCATTGACATAGGAATATCGGAAGTTCACATCGAAAGTGCGTTCGATTAAAAATTTGCCGCCCTCTACATAAAGTCCATGCTGGAAGACGCTATTGATCGGCAGAGGGCCGTCACCCCGAAGATTCTCAATCCAACGGAAAAAGACCTCTGAGTCTGCACTCCATCCACGATGTTTCCACGCCAAATCTACACCGTAGAACCATAGATCAAACTCTGACACAGTTACGTTATCTGCCAATGCTCCCGTCTCATTCAAGCGAGTTCCATCAGCAAGACGCAGAAAATCACTCTCACCCAATGGCACCGCTAGCTGATTACTGGTTTGGGGTGAATAGACAAAGGAGTGACCCAATTGCCAAAGCGGATTGCAAGTGCAATCGAAATCCACCAATTGTGAGCCAAACTTACCAGCAGGTTCGATGTAGCTGGTCGCTGCAAACGTGAAGCGATCGTCCACAACGGCGGGCGGAAGGTTTGTCGTTCGATAACCATTTCCAACCATCAACTCGTAATGACACTGATCTCCCAACTTTCCCAATCCGAAGATTCCAACGGTACGGTCGGGCCGGAAAAAGTCATCCGCCATCGGCCGGTCTGACAAACGCGTTCGTCGTGCTCCCAGGAGCCATTGTCGACTTGCAGGAACCTTGCGTTTTCCTAACTGAATTCGAAAGGCGTCGGATACCTCCCATGACCACCAGAAATCAAAAAAATCGACTCCATGGGACCCGTCAGTGTCACCGTCTAACTGCAGAAAGTAGGTTAACCTGGGGTCGATCGCAAACCCACGAAAACTTAATCGCGCACGTTCAATATCAAATGCATTGCGGTTTTGGACTGGTCTTGTGATACCCGCGTTATCAGTCCAAGAGTCAACTGTCCTCGTAAAGGCGTGATGACGAAATTGGATCCAACTGTTGATTGTTAATTGAAACGGCGTCTTTCTTTTATTCGATGGCTCGAACACAAAGCCTCGCTTGTAGAAAGCACGATAGCCGGTGGGTTCGGGCAAAAATTCAACAACAGCATTCTCTTGCACAATCGTCGGCGCGTAATTAGCAAGCAATGCACTCGTCTTCTCGCCTTGTTTTCGAGCCGTTTCGGGAAAGGTCCCCGCTTGCATCTGGCTTTTTAGACAATCAAGTTCTTGCTGAATCCGCACAATCTCGGCATCGTGCGCGGGCACGAGGTTCTCAGGACTCCCTCCACCATTGGAGTAGAGTTCAGTCCCTTTCGTCCAAAGAGTTTCACCGAAGACGACGCACACAAGAATCAGAATTAATCGAGATGCCACAGGAAGTTCAAGCAATCCGTCAAAAAGGCAATGAAGGTTTAAGGAATCGAGCGTGCATTGTGGAAAAGCCTGCCCTCTCAGCTTTGCTGCATGATCGCAAGGTTTCCCGATCACGCCGCCTTTTCATTTATCGACGAAAGCTCTGCCGACTGCAGACAACTTTTGCTGGAAACGAGGACTCTTACCCAACATCAGGCAATGCATGCAATAAGCTGCTGAACCTTGGCAACCCTAAGCAGCGTTAATTGGGAGAAAACCTAATGTCCGAACTGTCTGCGATCAGCTTTTTGGGGTCAACATGAGGCGTCTACGTGTTGAGGCTCGTGTTGAGCCCACTTCATTGTTCTTTTGGGGCAGGCTCCCTCTTCGTGTTGGAACAACAACGACTGCTTTCCGAGAATTTTCAGTACTTTCCTATTTTGAGAGAGTCTGAGGGGAAACCGCTTCCCCAGGTGGTCGTTTGGCCCGAATCATGGCTTTGACATGCTATCTCTTGAGTGTCGAATTTCCACAGCAGACCGTGAAAGAAGTGTTTTCCTGGATGCAAAACCGCCTGCCAAACAAAACTCTTTTTGGAAGCGTTCAGGCGAGCGTTTCCACCTGAATTTGCTGAGCCAACAACGACGCTCTAGAAACGACGCTTTCAACAACGACCCTACAGGTGGTGTTAGAGGAACAACGTGGTTCGAAGTCTGATTCCTAAGCAGGTCAACCTGTTCTCAAAGGTTACGTTTTCTCGATTGCATCAATCGCCAGATTTATCGTGGACAGTTCTTTATCGAGTTCATCGATATCACGCATGAACGTTATGTTCTTGTCGCTACTCGATCGCGATCCCCAAGCTCTAATTTCACTCATTTCACTAAAGGTGACTTCCAACCGGCCCTCCCCGTTAGCATTCACTATTCTGGAACTTGAAAACGTCAATCGTTCCGGTTGATCGAGGTAAAGTCTCTGCTCACGCATTATCGCAGTCAACTTCCGTGTTATAGTTTTTTTTCCAGACTAAGACGAACATACCTGTCCTCTCGTGATTCACCGCAGCCAACGGAACCCAGTAGCAAAAGACTCACCGCAGCAAAACGCACTTGCAAAATGCTCATGGTTCGCCCTCAAAAAAACAGTTCAACACAGGGACGCTCAGTTCATTCACTGACGCGGTGGTTGGTTCAGTAGTAGCGTTGAACCCCTTCGGTTTTCAGAAGTTCCCTGCCAACCACAGCAAATCTCGGGATCAATAAGTCGAAGATACGATTCGGCCTTGCTTCAGTGTTTACAGAGTCAAACGCTTCCAAAATTTTTCGTGTCTTCGAATAACTGAGTATTCGTCGAATCCGAGTCGTTTTGATGGTAAGGTAGTTTGGCGAGGCACGCATACCGAACGTTGGACCAACTGCGACTTCACGTGTGGAATCAGGCTCCTCGCGGAACCTGCGTTGCATCGGTCAGTCGCGTAAAAGTTCGCAACCACCTCACCAGTAGCTTAACCACGCGATCAGTAAATCCGTGACTGGGAAATTGGACTCGATTACGTTCCATGCGTGCCGGTACGCGTAAGATAACGGCCGATTTATTTAATCCAGATGGCGAAGTTGCTGTGTTCAGCAGGGCTGCGCGTCGAAACGACTAAAATCAATGTGACTGATCGGTATTAACCACACGTTCGATAGCTGGGACTCTTGATTACATGAGCAGCCAGACACGAAAGACAAATCCTGCGCGTCTTCTGAAACGCGTGGCAACAACTCTGATCATCGCGTTTTCCGCACTGGTTTTTCCCAGTGCGTTGCCATGGATGGTCGCCTTTTGGCTCCTTTGTTTCACCGTCTTGGCGAGCAGAAATCAGCCTGGTTGGGCTCCACTACTGATCTGCTTGTGCATTTTAGTAGTGAAACTGGTTCCTCGAACTCCTGCGTTGGTTGTTTTCATCACTCTTCTTGCACTTGTCACTGCAGTTCGTTTCAAACAGCGTAAGCACACGACGCCCTCCACACTGCGGTGGATTAGCGCGTCCATTCTATGGATCTCTTGGGCAAGTGTGTTGTTGGAATGGCAGTCGATCGAGAACAGTGGGTCGCCCTTCGCTTTTCAACCAGAGCGTCCCATCGTGTGCATTGGTGACAGTTTGACGGATGGGCTTTTGCCAGATCATGGGTATCCAGATCAATTGAAATCCATGGTGAACGTTCCCGTCGTCAATCTCGGATTTTCAGGGGTCTCAACATCTCAGGGTATCGGTCAGTTAAATCGGGTTTTAGACGAGAACCCGCAAGTGGTTGTGATTGAGCTTGGCGGCCACGATTTTCTTAAGGGTTACGGTCGCGCAGCAACGAAGAAAAATCTGACAAAGCTCATTCGCGAATGTCGTTCTGCTGGTGCAAACGTCATTCTCATGGAGATCCCCCGTGGTTTCATTTTCGATCCATACGCAAGTCTGGAACGCGAAATCGCTTATGAGCAAGATATTCAACTCGTCCCAGACACTTGGCTTCGACAAATTGTATTGCGCGGTCCTGCCGCGCCTCCCGGCATGTGGTTTCCCAATCTCAGACTGAGTGATGACGGCATCCACAGCAATCAACAAGGAAGCCAAGCGATTGCCAAACACGTGCTCCATGCACTCGAATCACTTTATGGCGATCAGATCACGACTCCGAGAACAATACATTCCCAGCTGATTTCCGAGCGTTGATTACGTGCGGTTTCAGTCGCGTCCTGTTCGGATCACGGTCGTCCGCAGAATGCCAGCGTTTTATCCAGATTCATTTGAGCCCGATCATTAGTAGGCAAAGGGACGCTGACATTGATCAAGTCACCCAGCGCATTTGAAATCGAACACAACGAGGCACGGACGCCGAATCTACCTGCCCAGAAAAGCATCTCTTTTTTTAATGCGGTGCTTTTTTCCAAGCGTTGGAAATTCATGTCTGACTTCTGATCGCTAGACCAAGTGCTAAGTTCAAGCGTCGTTGATTGGCGTTTCAGCTCCAACCTTGCCAGACGGCCGGAGTCAAAAAAAAACCGCCGCTCAGGTCAGAGCGACGGGATACCGAGATTAACGCCAAGGTGCGTGTATGAAGCTACGGTTGAGTGGCTTGCCACTGCCGTGATCTTGCGCAGTCGGGATTCACTTCAATCCTGAGAACGTCACGATGTGGGGCCCAAAGACCGGTCGCTCGACCTTCGTTGGACGACGCACACCACCGGATCTGCCTTTCCCTGTGACGAACGCAGGGATAGCAATGGCCGCTCCTGCTGAATCATTCATACTCAAAACAGCCAACACGTATGCCTCTTCATCGCTCAAGCCAAGCTCCATCAGTGCGCACATCAAGACGACCGCGTCATCCGCATTACCGCTGTCCATGCCGTAGGACTCTCCGTCCTCATCGGTTGGACACTCAGGTTCAGCCGGTTCGTCGTCCGTTGGGCATTCGGGGTAAGTTGGCGTGGGAGTCGGATCATCAACTGTCGTTGGCTCTTCATCGATTGGCCACGGTGAGTCAGTATTCAGTTCTGAATTACCAGCCTGGACCGTTGATAGGGTAAGCATGATGCACGCCAACGCAAGGAATGATTTCATGGTAGTTTTCATAGTTTTTCTCTCTGGTAAGCAGGAATACTTCAAGGTCAGGGCAAATGCCACACACCCATCAGCGTCACCTGCTTTGAAACTCAGGCGCACAATCTGGAATCCCCCCGCAAAGAAGCGGCCAGGGGGAATGTCACAGCCGGTTGAGCGTTGCACAGTTGAGCGTTGCACAGTTGAGCGTTGCACAGTTGAGCGTTGCACAGTTGAGCGTTGCACGGCATGCCATCGGTGCCAGAGCCCGATTGAACTGCGACGAACAACAGCGGCTGAATGAGCAACATTACGAACCAATACCGCTGTGGCTCGCCGGGTGTGAATGAGCAGGTTGCCAACAGGTGACGGAGCTATTCCGGTGTCTGCCGTCTTACCGATAGACGGGGGCTCCAACACGGGGGCTCCAACACGGGGGCATGAGTTACTCAACATTCGGCTGAGTGCAACGCCGTGTCATCTGACTCTGCTGAAATCAGTTCCATCAAGTCTGAGATCCTCTGAGTGGTGGATAAACCTGCCACGCCATGCGGCCTCTGAAAACGCTTCGCAGTTCTCGCTCAGTTCCAGCCACATCGAGCTGGAAACGCCAGGGAGAAGGGGAAAACTTAGCTTGTTACCCAGTTTCGCGAATTGACGAATCGACTTTCTTCCGTCCCCGCGTCCACGCCAAATGAAGTGGAAGGAATCTGAAGATCGAGAAAAAACAGCCCCCAAGCCATCTTCTTGTTTGACTAAGACACCATGCAATTTTGTCTGCTTCGCATCGTCTGCGTTCCATTTCGTAAGGTGATTCTTTTTCAAAAATCCCGTTTGATTAAAAACGCCGTTTTATTGAACACCCGTCGCCATTGATAGCAAACGCAGGAGAAGTACCTACCAATGCCGATGCACCTCCTCGCAAGTTGATTCCAGTGCTACAGAAGCATTTGGGCTGGACGACGTCAAGTGAAGGAGTTGTGCCGGTCGACGCGCTGCGAGTTGTCACACTTTTCCCGGTTCGCAGCGTGCGATTGTAGCCGCCTCCATTCTATCTCACTGGGCATTAGCTGCACCGATATCCCGTTGGTGGCCGCCCGCAATCGTTAAATCACTGTTGTCACAAGGTGAAACCATTCGCTAATTTCTGTGGTCTCCCATGTCCATGACGCCCGTTCCGCAGTGCGGGAGTTTTTGGCGTTCGTGGAAGAAGTCTCTGCACGCTGACACCGAAAGGCTTGGCTTTGTATTCAAGTAATGTTTCAAGCAATCATTCCGCCTCTGCGTCGAGATACCTTCGCAGTCGCCAGCAATTTATCCGCGGGCTGGTTGGTCTGATTCTTGTCACCGTGATTGCTGGGTGTGCGAGCTTGGCTCAGGGATGCCCCTTTTGTTCGGCACTTGCTCCGACCCTGAGTGACGACCTGAAAGATTCAAGCGTGGCGGTCATGGCTCGCCATGAGTCAGTTTCTGTCGATAAAGATGGATTGCGTCTATGTCGCCTCCGTGTCATGCACGTGTTCAAGGGTAACACTAAGCTAGCCAATACTGTCATCGAGATCCCTGAAGTCGATGTTCTTTCAGATGACGGGGTTTTCTGGCTCGTGGGCTACGGTAAGGGTACGATCATGTGGGGCAAACCCAAGGCCACATCGAGCAAGGCCGTGGCCTATCTTCGTGGCCTGACTACCCAGTCACAGGATCAACAGCCGCCACTGGAGTACTTTCTGCCCTACCTTCAACATCCTGATGAGCTGATCGCTGCCGACGCTTACAACGAATTCGCTGACGCTAATTTTGATGATATTTGCCAACTCAAGGAAAAACTGGATCGCAATTGGATCATCGAAGTCGTCCGAGATCCATCTGTGCCGGTGCACCGTCGACGCCTGTGCTGGACGCTCTTGAGTCAATGCGGGACACCAGCCGACACCCAGCTTTTTGATGAACTGCTTCGGCTTAGGCAGGTCGACCAAAAATTCAACCCGGCAATGGATTCCGCGATCGCTTGTTTCATTTCACTCGGTGGCGAGTCTGCTTTGTCTCGCGTTGAGCGTGACTATCTGGAAAAACTGGACGCCAGTTATCTGGATGTTTTTGCGGCCGTCAGTGCGATACGCGTTCACGGTACAGAACTCAATGTGCTCCCACGTCAACGTCTGGCAACCGCCCTTGGAAAGGTATTGAGCCGCGCTGAACTCGCTGATCTTGTCATCGCGGACCTGGCACGTTGGGAAGACTGGTCCGCAATCGACCGCGTCGTCACATTGTTTGAAACAGCGACCGAAGAAACCCACTTCATCAAACCGGTGGTCGTGCTGTACTTGAAGACCTGTCCACTGGCAGCCGCGGATACGGCACTCGCCAAGCTGCGGGCACTCGACCCCAAAACTGTCCATGCAGCTGAGGCTTCCATGCTGTTTTACCCCGGCCTTGCGACCGTCCCCGTTCCCCCGCCTGCCGATGAGGAACCCTCACCAGCCTTGGACGAACCCACCTCGCCACGAGTTGCGGAAAAACAGTCAGCAAAAGGTTCAAGTGGTGTTGCTGAAAAAGAGCTTCGCTAGGGAATGCCCCGCTGCGCTCACCAAGGCAAACACGGGACAATCATCCCAAAAAAACGATTGGGGGCCGCAACGTGCCCTGTTTGTATCGACCTTGTTCATGTTCCAACGAGGCCGCGGTTCCTGCCGAAGGCATGCCACGCGACGGTCTTGTTGCAACAGCGTTGCATCTGTAAATTAGTGCGTGTTGCCCAGCCGGTTGAGAGTTTCAACGTTTGAGACGTTTCCTATGGCAACGTCGGTCCCACGATGTATTTTAACGCTTGTTGCCGCTGTCTTGGGCCACGCCCGCGTCGGCTTGCAGGCCGACGAGGAAAGATTAGAGCTGTCGATGGACATGAGCGTGTAGCGCTCTCTGCCTTGTATCAGCGGCACCTGTCTCAGCCACACCTGTCTCAGTGACACAGCACTTGACGGTCATTCGCAATGAGTTTTTCTTGATGTCCGACTGCAAAAAGCAAAACGGGCGTGCCGTTCGATCCGTACAAATTTTCTAAACGACTGAAGGTTCACACCATGTCCCCTCAATCAAGTTGCTTGCAAACTGCTGCACAAAGATACCTTTTTTCACTCGTGGCCTTACTAGCGGGAGCAGTGGTTGGTTGCGGATTTGAAGATGAGCGGGAGTCTAATCTGGATACAATCGAGGTTGGCCTGCCAGTGGTGAGCGGTAGTCGCCTCACTGAGTACCTGAACGCCAGCGAATCACCAGTTCTGGTTGAGTTTGGAGTCGACTTCAATTGTCCCCGGTGTGCACAAACCAAGGGTGACGTGGTTCGTCTGCGTGACACACTCAAGGGTGACGTGAATGTGATCCGCGTTGATTTTAATACCAATGCCCAAACCGTTGCCAAGTTGGGTGGCACCATCTGCCCCACATACGTGTTGTTTGACAAGGGCACTCATGTTCTGACTCGAAGTTTTCCGGTTTCACTCGATTTACTTGAGGGCGACGTGCTTCGTCAAATTGGCAAGTCACCTGGCAGTTGATTTCGTCTGACGTAGTTTCCCCCGCTTTTTTTCCAACTGAGTCGAAAAGTGCTTCATCGTACCGCGCGTTAACAGGTTGCCTGACGCGAGGCATCGTAGCCTTTTGAGAGTGTGGCATACCCAGCCACGCAGGGCGTAGAACGATTCAAAGAAGCACACAAACATCACTACTCTGGTGGTGTGAGAACCTCCACTGCGAATTGTAATTCCTCAGTATTTCGTGCAACAATGACAGGACTGGGTAGAATATCCTTCAACGGCAGCGGACCAACCGTGTTCTACACGCGGGACCGCTCGCATAAAATCAACCAATTCAGGAACGTGTACTAGTGCAGTCTTCATTGGGAGGTTGTTCACTGCCAACCCTCGCTTGGGCAGGCTTTACGTTGCACATAGCGCCATCCCCAATGAAACGCATAAGCAGCTACGCATGAGTGTCCGCTTCCCAACAATTCTCTCGAAGCGTTTCCTGATCGTCTTGGCGGCAATGGTCTCCATCGCATCAATTAGCGCGAGCGATGGCTTGGGGCAAAAATCCATTACTCAGAAAGCTGCTGGCTGGGTGTTGAGCTACGACGCTGGCTATCTCGACGAGCAAGGGTCTTACGCGGGCGGTTCCGAGATCATGCATTTGGCGTCCCACCAAGGCAAACTATTCGCAGCGAACGGTTACTGGATGGATGGGCGTTGGGAGATCCCGCCTGATGGGCAAAAACAGTCAGCGCAAGTGTTGCGTCTCGACTCCAGCGATGGCCGATGGCAGGTTGACCTTGATACGGCCAAGGGGAACGAGCTGGGGCTGGAATTCATGAAGGGGAATATCCTCAAGTCGGTAACTTTCACTCAGGACGAGAGTGGCGAGCCTCTGCCAGAGGCGCAGTCGCTGTTGGTGATGGCAGCGGGCGCTCGCTTTGATCGTGGTGGGGCTGTTTCGGCTTGGGTACGAGACGACCAGAAGGGGACGTGGCTGCACACGCTGGTCCGCCACGGATCAGCGGCAGGCGGGGTACGCTGGATTCCACGTGACATGCAAGTTTACCGCGACAAGGTCACCGGCGTCGAACAGTTGTTTCTCCTGCTTGGCAATCCGGGCGTCATCACCGGCGTCTACGCGCCGAATCACCCTGGCAAAATTCGCTGGTCCAGAAACACAGAGTTTCCTTTTCTAAAACAAGGAACTTTCCGAACGCGCCCTCTGGGAATCGTACAAGCCAATGATTCGCTTTTCTTCTCGGTAGATGATGCCATTTACCGTAGGATCGATGGACCTCATCCCACATGGGAAGAGGTATTCCGGCTAGGCGACGACATCGACACCGACGTGGGCGGCGTTCGAGGTTTGACGACCGTAGCGAATCCCACTGGCGAGGGTGAATCCTTGCTTTTTGCTTGGGCTCCGGGTGGGCGTTCGACCTCGCAGATCATGCGACTGGACCCGAACCCTGCAGGTGGTTACACACGGCATAGCGAGGTTTCAATCCTTGAATTGATGAGTAAACGACTTAACTTACGA
Source organism: Planctomycetaceae bacterium (assembly GCA_002862205.1). Lineage (GTDB taxonomy): Bacteria > Planctomycetota > Planctomycetia > Pirellulales > Pirellulaceae > Rubripirellula. Next base: position 33,196 of record PKCN01000289.1, read on the forward strand.
GTCAGTTATACGTTGGCGGCCCATAATATGATGCATCCAGTCAAGCATCCGACAACGGGGGAAACTGTTCACCTCATTGGATTCCAAGGCAACATTCACGGCAAGGACCGTCTCCGTTGGTCAGGCAGTGCCTTGTATGGCGGAGCCATGTATGCGATCAGGCACCACGATGGTTCTTATACGCTTCACGAAGTGAACAACTCTTTTCATCAGGGGCGACCGCCGCTGGTCACGCCGCGCTCGTTCTGTCTGTCGCCCTTTGACGATGGGCAACTCTTTATCGCTGGACATGATTCCAGTAATCGCATCTCGGACGACATGGCCTGGGTATTCAAGACATCGCTTGAGGTTGGTTTGGGTCAAAACACGGCTACTTCATGGACCGCCCCACCAAGGTCATCACCCGTTGATCCGCGATTGCTATCTGGACCAGTTTACGAGTTACGGACCTATATCGCGGCCGACGATCGCTATGACCACCTTGTTGAACGTTTCCAGAAGCACACGGATCCGCTATTCCGAAAGCATGGCATGCAACCGCTTGGCTACTGGTCTCCAGTGGGTGGTCCACCAATCAACAGGCGTACCTTTGTGTACATTCTCAAGCATCCCTCTCGTTACGATGCATGGAAGAATTGGGTGGCGTTCACCAACGATCGAGCGTGGCAGCAGGTACTCGATCAGCCGAAATTTCAGCGTCTGCTCATTGGCAAACCCAACAGCATCTTCTTGACGAGCAACGAATCCATTGGCAGTTTGATGCGCAAGACGGAAATTCCGGGGCGGATCTTCGAACTCAAAACCTTCACTCTGCCGACAGGGCAATTGGCGGGCCGCAAGTCCCAGCTGCGAAAGCACGCAGGGCAACTTCTCCGCCGTCATGGTGTCAACATTCTTGCCTGTTGGGGCGATTTCGATTCTACCAGCGAATCAAACCAGCTGATTTATCTACTCGACCACGCGAATCGTCAACAATCCAACTCAAACTGGAGAACGCTTGAGGCTGACGAGGACTGGCAACGTCTGATTGGCGAGATACAGGTGAGTCGGAAGCAACCGATCAAGCCAACCCATCGCATGCTGCTCCGCGCCTTCGAATTCTCGCCGTTGCGATAAAGACGCGAGGATTGGCCCGCTAATGGCGAGCGCAACGATCGAGAGAATCCAAGCAAAGCAAACGCTTACCAATGCCTACATGCAGCTCAGAATCTGTGTCTTTTTTGCCTCGTACTCCTCGTCAGT
>PKCN01000170.1 GCA_002862205.1 Planctomycetaceae bacterium
GCTCCTATGCCAAGAACTGGAAACGAAGCTCGATCCAGTCGCTTCTCTGGTGCAACGTCCGAAGGATCTTTGGGCGAAGATATTCTTTGGCGTGATCGTTTGCGAAGGGAAGTTGACCAGTGGCGGGAACGTCAGATCGAATGCGATCTTCGCGAAGGTCGTGTGGATGAACGAGAATCCGAACTACGAAATCGGGAAACAGAATTGTGGTCCCGGGCGGAAAATCTTCATCGTCGGGAAGCTCGTCTGCAATCCCAAGAGACGGCAAATTTTCAACTGTATGATGAATTTTCCCAAAGGCAGCAGGAGCTACTTGCGCTTCGGGAAGAAAATCGTTTGAGGGAAGAGGGTTTTCACGCTCGTGAGATTGTTCTTCGTGATCAGGAATTGCAGTACCGCAGTCAGCTGGAAGAGGCGACTCGTCGCCTCCATCAATCACAGCAACAGGCAGATGCAGCCGCTGGATCTGTTGCCGAGATGCGTGAGCAGTTTGAGTCACTGAATACCCAAATCGAGCAACTGTCCATACAACATGTGGAGATCGAAGCTCGTGAAGAAACTCAGCGTTCAGAGCATGAGCAACATCGGAAAACGCTTGAACTCGCACGGGATCAGGCGGTGCAGGAGCATGCTGCGAGCGAGAACCGGAGGCAGGTAGCGGAGGAGCAAGTTGCCGAGCTGGAAGAGCAAATTGTTCACTTGCGGGCCACGCACGGATCCAGTGAGTCTGAGCAGTTGACGCGCTTGTCCGACAGTGAAGCCGAAGCAGAGAGTCTCAGGCAACAGGTGGAAGAGTTGCAACAAATGGTGTCCGAAGCCCGAAATGAGGCTGAAGTACTTCGAGCTGATTATGAGCAGGCTCGCTCGTCGGTTCAGCAACTCGAAAGCATCGTTTCGGAAAGTCAGGGACGGGGAAACGAGAATCGTGAACAATGGATCGCTGAAACCAGCGAACTGAGATCCGCGGTGGAAAAACTCTCCTCGGAAATGGCACAAGCCAATCATGAACTCAATCAATTGCGTGAAGCAAACGAGGATCTGAATCGGCGGCTCACCGAAGTCCAACAGGAACGGGATCAAGCCCGCCAGGAGATGGAAGCAAGGCCGAGTCAAGATGAAGTGGACTCGCTTCGCGGTCAGCTACAATCTGCCAATGAACATTTGGGAACCATGCAGCTTGAACAAGAGCAGACGCTGGTCAGGCTGGAGGCGGCAGAGCAGCAAGGTGAACGTGTTGAGTCGTCAGATGACCCCAAAGCCACTCACGCCGATGCCGTCTGGGGACAGGTTGGCAATGTGCAGGCCGATGTGCCCAGAGCAGATTCTGCTCAGGAAGTCGCTCAAGGAAAGTTGGAAAATCAGCGTGTTGACGAAAGCGAAACCACCGAGCAGTCAGCACCTGACCAGCAGGCCAATGCGAATTCGGCAGAGCACACGGTTGTCGGTGAGCAAGCAGTTTCTGAGGCGGATCCAGATCAACAAGACAACGATTTGTATAAAACGCATCTAGAGAACGAGATGCGGGTCGATGGCGAATTGCCAGATGGCGACCAGATCGTGGATGGATCACTCGCCAGTAAATTGATTCAGGATTTCGAAGCGGAGGATGATTTTTCATCGTCAAGATCCGCTCAGCTTGACAGTTCGTTGGATGCTTTCTCGAATCTCACCTACTCAGGGGAAGAGAGAGATGGTTTGAGCTTCACTGGCTATGTTCGTCCTGAGTCGGAAGATTGGTCAGCGGAAGCAGAAACCAGCGATCAAGAATCGGAAACTGTCTCGGATGCGTTTGATGAGTCGGATGATCTCGCTGGCGAAGCCACTGTTGGGCTCTATGAGTCTGGTAGCGAAGTGGGCGATGAAGTGGATGGTGCTGAGAACGATCATGACCATCAGCAGCAGCGAGATCGGGATATTGAAGTCGAGGCTGATGCGACAGAATTGGATGAGCATCCGCCAGAGGCCGTTGAATCTTCAGAGACCGCCCAATCCACTCACTCTGAAGATGACTCCGAAGAAGATGATGACACGATCGAAGCGTACATGAATCGGCTGCTCAAGCATGTGCGAGGTGATGGTGACCAGGCAGCGAATGATAAATCAAGTGCGGCTGAAGATAATGCAGAAGAAGTAGACGCAGCTCAAGAAGAGGATCTTGAACCTCTTGATCCGAATGCCCCTCTCGTCCCCAGATCTCTGGCGCCCGAGCGGGATACTGACCTCAACGCGATGCGTGAGCTGGCGAATACTTCTGCCCGGATCGCGATTAAACGCAGCGCGCGTTTGCAATCTCGTAATACCCAAGTCAAGGGATTGATTCGCCTGGTGTACGCTCTGGGTGCGATCTCGTGCGGTGCTGTGTGTTACATGTTCCTGATTGGATTCCCCTTGTACATGGCCGCTGCGATGACTGGTGTGGTTGCCGTCGTTTATATTCGTGAGGCCATGCAGCTCTTCCAGGAAGCCAGCTATCAGTACAACGCGGCGACGAACGCATTGCAGGATGAAGAGACTGCTCCCGCGGAAAATGAGCAGTATGCTGACGAGTGAGACACGTTGATAACCATGCTAACTTTCTCCGATGGATTTTGATTGTCCCCCCGAGACAGTTCATGCAGGTTTTTTCCGGGTCGGAGCGTGAAGCGAAATCTGGTAGCGGTGTCTCCCAGGTCGAAAGATTTTGCAGATTTCAGCTTGCCGATTGCGGTCATTTTCCTGTGTTCGTAGAAAGGCAAACGCCTGTCCTTTGGCTTGCCGCATCTGTTTGGTTTCCTGTGGCCTGACACCCTTCGAGGAGCCATTTGGTTTCGCATTTGGTCTGATTGCGTACACTGGGAACAGCTTATTCAGGCCTTCTGTTCGTTTTGATGGCTTGCTGACGCCCTGTCAATTGAGGCGATCGATTGTGTTGAAAGCGGCAGAGAATTCAAAGTCGTGGATTCCGGGGAAGTGCTGGAGTCGATTTGTTAATTGAGTCGGATCTCAGCTGCTGCGGTTGTGAAGGGTCGACTCGCTGCTCCGGGCATGGAAAGATGGTTGGTGGGGAATGATGTGGTGCAACGGCATCACTTCTGTGGGCGGATAACGTCTGGGTGCGATTCTGGGTGCGATTCTGGGTTCAACAAAGAGGCTTGGGATGACTGGTCATAGTGAACGCAGACCAATCAGCGATAAAAACATTGTGTCAGCTTCAGACAGTTGGTCCAGCGAGAGTCAATCTGTCGAGGCGATCTGGTATCAGTTCGGGGATCAGTTTCGCCGTCGGGCACGCACTCGTTTGCGGCAGTATGGGCTCACCGGACAAGCAGAGTCGATGGACATTTGCAACGATGTGATGGCGGAGATGGCGAAAGGTTTCAATACCAAGGGTGTGACACCGGATGATGCTCTGGCTTACGTTTTGCGTGCCATTGATAATCAGGTGCTCGATACATTCAGACGGTTAGCCAGACAATGTCGGGATTTTCGTCGCAACGAAACTGTCCCGGTCGATGAGTTGCCAGTCGCAAATCAAGGCCATTCACCAAGTCAGATAGCGTTGCATCGGGAAGTGATCGCACGGATTCAGGCTTTGCTCAACGAGGAAGATGCGTTGGCTGTCAGCATGATGCTTGAAAATCGTGACTGGAATGAAATTGGTGAGTCACTCGGTGTCAAGCCGGATACCGTTCGAATGCGGGTCAGGAGAGCATTGGAACGTGTTCGCGAAGAAATCGGTTTCCGCGACGGAGAGTCGGATGACTGACTCTTCTGACGTGTCGATGACCACCATTGATGGTCTTATCAGTTGGCTTAATCAGCAACGAAGAAACAATACGGCAGCTTCTTTGGCTGACTTGCTCGATGGGCAGATGCTGGATCACAATGCGGTTCTTGATCTTGCCTGCATTGATCTGATGCATCAGCATCGAAATGGTCACCCGGTTTATGCTGAGGAATATGTTCGGGACTTTCCCCAGCTGGATCGAACCAGTGATTTGCTTGATCTGATCGATGCGGAGTTGTGCGTTGCGGCAGAGTTGCGAGAACCCGTTGAGTTGACGGCTTACTGCAAGAGGTTTCCTGATCTCGCAGGTGAGATTGAGGAGTTGGCGCAGCTTGACCTCAATCCGGATGTGCCGTGCTTTCACCGAGGTTCTGAAGTTAGAGGTTCCGGACATGATCCAAGCCAAGTGTCGCATTTCGATGCCTCTTGTTTGACGATGAATGATCCGGACAGTCCGCTGAGCGGTTTTTCCATCGATCCAGCAGGGGCATCGGGTGATCAGGAGTTGTCGGAGGGTCGCACCGTTTCAATCGAGGCGCTACGTGAGGATTACCCACTGGCGATCCCTGATTGGTTCTTGGTCGATGAATGTCTCGCGCGTGAAAAGGACTGCTGTTTGTTGCGTGGCCGCGATGATGTTCGTGGCATTTCCGTTGCGATGAAAATCATCCGTGTGCCCCGCTTGATGTCCGACAGGGATGTCATTGATTTGCTGGATGTTTGCGAGGCAGCTTCGCGTGTGCAGAATCCTCACTGGGTAGCACCACAGATGGCTGCTGTTCAAATGGGATATCTGGGTGTCATTCGTCCATGGCAATTTGCGAACCCCTGGCAGCCAACCTCGCGTGCACGGTGTGCTGAAAGTGGTGGCTCGGACAGTTCCATCACCAATGGATTGAAATCTGATACCTCGAATCATGTCGAGCTGGATGAGATGTTTGTTTCGCATCGCTGGCGACAGTTGGCTGAGGTCGCTTTTGCGGTTGAATCGGCTCATCGATCGGGGGCGACTCATGGTGCGATTCATGCCGCTAACCTTGCCGTTGACCATCAAGGTAAAGTTTGTGTTTTTGACGCAACGTCAAGTCGCGTGGCATTGCAACGCTGGCTGGGTACTGATTCCAGCGTCATTCAAAGTCTTGATCAACGCATTCAGATGGACGTGCAGGATGTGGTGACGTTGGTGTGTGATACTGCCAAATGGTGTCCCTCTCGTGCGAGTGAGCAGCTTGTGAACCAGGTGTGGCACTCCGTCTCGGGACATGAAGAATCACGGTTGGCGTGCATTGGTGAGATTCTGATGCAATACGCAGACCAACATCAAATCAGTCAGAATTCTGGTGCTGAGCCGCAGTTGCGATGGCGTACTCGTATTTCGCGGTGGTGGTTGCGGAAGAATTGATTCATGCGGTGCTGGATCGTCAGGCAGAATGAGTACCGGGTGATGTGATCGTGATCTGCAAGTGAAACAGGTTGCCTTGGGATTGATCTGTTACCATGGTTTCTGCAAGTCAATGCGTCCTTGTTCGTGGAGATCAGTGCATGCGGATCAACTGTCCCAGTTGCGAGAAATCGTTGTCGCTTGGTCAGCCGAAAAAGGGGCGTTATCGACCCAAGTGCAAATACTGCGGGGAGCCATTTGATTTGCGGATTGACTCGGATGGGAAGCCTGCACTTGGACTGGGGCTTGAGGTAACGCAGCACTCTGCTGAGCGGGATGTGTCTTCTGGATCCCGGCACAAGTCGGCATCGGTGCTGAGGGAAGACGATACCACGAGTATTCCCCAACGTCTGGGAGGTTACCGTGTTTTGCGTCTCTTGGGGCGCGGCGCAATGGGGACTGTTTATGAGGCCAAACAGATCTCTCTGGATCGTTTGGTTGCTTTGAAAACGATTCGTGGGCGGCTCGCCGAAAATCCTGCCTCACTCGCCAGATTCACACGCGAAGCGTATGCGGCAGCCCAACTGACCCATCACAATGTTGTCCAAATCTATGACTTCGGAGAAGACGCTGGTCTCCACTTCTTCAGCATGGAGTGGGTGCGCGGTGGGCCGTTGGACCACTTGATTCGAGAGAAGGGACGACTCGAACCACGACTCGCTGTCAGTTATGCAGTCCAAGCGGCACGTGGACTGCAGTTTGCACATTCTCATGGAATGGTGCACCGTGATATCAAGCCAGCCAATCTTTTGTTGACCAACGATGGTGTCATCAAAGTTGCAGATCTTGGACTCGTCAAAATTCCTGATCATGGTGATGCCGATTCGGTACAGGATGATGCAGTCGATTTGGCCAGCGGTACGCAGGTCACGATGCAGGGCACTGCGGTTGGCACCCCTGCATACATGGCACCTGAACAGAGTGCTGATGCCGCTGGGGTTGATGCTCGCGCCGACATTTATTCACTGGGTTGCACGCTGTTCTTCATGCTTGCAGGTCACCCTCCGTTCGAAGGAACGGTTGTGTCAGAGATCAAGGAGCAGCATGCGACTGCGAAACCACCCCGCTTGAGCGAGATCAATCATCGCGTGCCCGAAGAACTACAGCGGATTGTTTCCAAGGCGATGGCGAAACAAGCCGATCAACGCTATGAATCATTGGCCGGCATGATCCGCGACTTGGAATCTTACCTCGGACTATCTGCGGAAAGCGACTTTTCACCGACCTCTCAGCAGGCTGATGCGTGGGAGGCTGTCGCGAGCAAGTACCGTGATGCAACACGGTGGGAGAAAGTTTCAGACTTGTTGCTGTGGACGTGTTTTCTGTCTTCGCTGGGATTGACCTGCTTGTTGGCGTGGTTTGGCGGAGGCCCAAAATGGATTCTGACAGGACTCGGTATCGTAGTGGGTGTTGTCGCTTTCGCTCAGATGTCGGGTGAACGACTGGTGGAAAGTCCCATCGTTGATCATGTCCGAAAGTGGTTGGGGACATGGTCTGGATGGGATTGGGTGCTGACTTTGGCGGGTCTGCTGACGACGGGCCTGCTGGTGGTGTTTTGTGGCTTGTGGCCCGGGTTGCTGGTTGGTCTCCTGCTGGGGGCGACCATCGGGTTCTGTATTGACCGCGTGATTGTCTTGCCGGTTTGGAAGGCACAACGTAGTCCATTGGCGGAAGCGGAACGCCTGATTCGAGATTTGCGAATCAGTGGTACCGATGAAGATGGCTTGCGCTCGTTTGTGGCACGTTACAGTGGCCGAGGTTGGCAACGTCTGTATGAAGCATTGTTCGGGTATGAGTCGCTCATTCAAATGCGAGAGAAGCTTCGTCGTGATTCATCATTCACCGGACCCGCTGATGTCAATTCTCTGCGTGATCGTGTTTGCGTCTTACTTCGCAGTAAGACAGAGACGCATCAGAAAATAAAAGATCATCGGCGTTTGGCAACCATTGAAGAGCGCGGACTGGAACGCGAGGGATTGTCACAAGACGAAGCTCGTGATCGCGCATGGCAGATCGCTGCGGCCGTCATGGAAAATACCAGAGTGGAATCAGATTCCGAATCGTCAGCACGATCCGGAAATGCCCAAGCAGCAATTCAGAAACGCGTTCGTATGAAGCAGATGATCGCCGACGCGCGAAGTGGAAAATATCGGCGAGAACCTGAAACGTTGGCCGTTGCTCGATTTGCCATGGGGGGACAGACGCGATTGTTAGGCGGATGTCTGTTGCTTTGCCTGTTTGCCCTCTGGGGAAATAGCCGGGGCCTGTTTGATCAGTTCAAGCAAATCGATGCTCTGGAAGCCGTCCGTAGTGGGGGGCTCGATCTTGATCAGGTCGGTACGGCGTTGAAGGGTGCTGCCGTTACCGCCAATGACGCGGAATCAAGCAACCTCCTGTTCGCTTGGAGTATTCATGCCTGGTCGCTCGGATTCGCCGGGCTGTTGTTGACGCTTTCCAGTTTTGTCTCAGGATGGAGAATGACACCGTTTGCAACTGCTGCCACTCTGGTAATCCTGTTTGGACCTGCTCTGGGGATCCCCGGTTGGGGTTCAATCGTCGCGCCATGGATGGTTGCAGCAGTCATTGGCATTGTGATCTATCTGCCAGGAATCATTTGGGGTGAACGCTCAGATGAGTGACGTGAGTGCGTGAAGCCTCACATGCACAGCCTCAGAAAAGTCCAATTCATCGTGCATTGACCAAGACCGGTCACGAAGCAGATGGTGGATTTCCAAATGCGATGTGACAGGCATTCCATAGGCTGACTTGTGTGAATACCTGGCTAATTCTTGGCGGCAACCGGTGGAGCCGTTTTGGGTGGCGAAGAAAGCAGATAGCCGGACCAGAACAGTGGCTGTTTGCCAGTCAGCCCTTCACGTTCGTGCTCTGCTTGAGTTAGTAATGGCTCACCTGAGGGATCCAGATCCGTGCTTAGCAGGACCTGTTTTGCTCTCTGCCATGCTTCCTCCATCCCGATGAAAGGCAGTTCCTGCAGAAACTCTTTCAACAGGATGGCGGTTGAGTTGCCACCCACGGCCCAGCGGCTGAGCAAAACATTTCGGACCCCGGCGATATTGAGCGTGACCAGTGTGCCGAAGATTTCAGAACCATCACCCATGCGTCCCATTCCCACGGGTGTGCGGAACCCTGCGAGGATCACGCTGGCAGGCACTTTGGCAGGAAAGCGTAGCCATGCTGCCAGATTGCCAAGTGGCGATCGTTGTTCATAGGGAGCCATGGGACTTAACAGTAAATTGTTGATGTTTGGCGTCTGGGGTGCGGCGATGGCCAAGTGACCAATCTCACGTCCCAAGAAAGCGGTTGGCGTGTTCTCCGCGTCTGGCAGACGAAGCGGATCAGTCAATGCATCCACAATGGAATCTGCAATTTTTTGATTCAGATCCGTGTCACGAGGTGCAAAAAACTTGCCGGTTGCAATTCCAATGATGTTGTTTTCCGGAGTTGCGGAAACTGGTTGTAACGCGAGTCCAGGGGTAGCTACGTAGCGGATTTTTATCTGGTCACCCAGGAGGGGCGAATCCGCTTCCAGAACAGGCAGCAATTCGAATGGCAGGTACCAGAGAGGGCCATCGGGAACGATGATCAACTCATCAAATTTTTCCGGGGTGATGGTTGTGTCTTCTGGAATCAGATGTCGTCTTAAGGTGACAGCATGTTGCTTCCATGACTCATCCACGGGAAGACGCTCTCCCCGGGTTTTTCCAACGCCAATTCCTCGAAGGACCTTGCCCAATTCAGAAGGAATGCGATTGCTTCCGTTGACGGTCCACATCACAACTTTATTTTTTGCTGAAAGTGTTGCATACACACGGTTGCCGACGGAGGTGAAGGTCAAGAGTCCGGTCTTTGGCGGTAACTTTGCAGCGGGGGCCTTTTCTTGAAGGGTTGGCAATGTGACTTGTGGTAGATGGATCCGTGACAAGGCAGCGGTACAAGCTTTTGCCTCTGCAGAATTCATGTTCGTCAGTGTTGGTTTGCCGGGAGCGGCAACTGCTTTACGGACCTCGCTGATGGGGTGTCCCGGTTGGTTCCTCATGTCAGCGATAGCAGGCGGCAGATCTTTTTCGTCGGCTCTGGCAATGGCGCGAACTTGTGCCACCCGTCCACCGAGTGGCAGTTGGCGGTGAAATCGTGATGCCAACATGCTGTCGATGGCTTGAAGTAATTTTTCACCATAGCCGCTTGATGCCGCGATGTTCACGCGGGTGGCATGGGCCAGCGAGCGATCGATCATGACAGCAGCCAGGCCATCTAGCGGATCCCGTCTCCAAACTTCAACGGGTGGATCTTTGCAATAGGCTTCCAGTAATTTTGTGATCGTGTTCTCGGATCGTGACTTGTTAATGGCCTGTTGGATCAAGTTGAATTGGTAAACGCGTGGCATTGAGACCAGAGGTTGCCGCCGAGGGCGATTGTTCAGCGCAAAGGTAAGCATGGGGACCAGAGCCTTGTCCAAGGCTGTTGTTTGCGAACTGCTGATTGCTGCTCCCGAAGCTGCCGCGATTCGACTGCGAACATACGAAGCGTAGGCGATCAATCGAGGAAGAGTAACGTCTCGCCGGTTGGATAACGCACCGGCGTTGGTCAGCATTTGGGTGGCCATCTCAAGATTGCCCGCTGTCACGGCAGCATCAGCACCGGCGATCAGACAATGCAAAGTTGCTAGCCGCGACTCACGAATGAGTGCTCCCGCGATCAGGCTGGAAGACTCCGCGAGCGAAGCCGCCTGCTGTGCATTTGCAGCTCCCGCAGCCAACTGGAATGCTTCCCCAATGAACTCCGGTTGCCCCAACGCTGCGGCAACATGAACGGTTGTCAGGGCAGCGGGAATGGCTGTTTCCGGTTTCTTGCTTCCCAACAACGCGTTGGTCGCAGCCAACATGGTGATTGCAGAAAGTGGATGTGCGGTCCCACCGTAGAATCCGACGTTTGGCGCATCGGAGATGATTCGTTGGTCATCCAGTTTCCCAAAATAACCAACGCTACGCGCGGCACCGATCATGGTCTTGCCGATTGGTAGCGGTGGTTCAGCCGGATACTTGATCGAATCGAGCAACAGATTTGCACCGGGGTCGGTTTCGGTCAACGGTCCTAGCAGGATTCGACGACGGTATGAGGAAATGGCGATGCCACGCATGATTTCCGCTACATCCAAGTTGCGAACATTCAGATTTTCAATCGCTCCCCCCTGCTTAATTATGTCGGCCGTTATGCGCTGGCCTGATGCAACAGGCAGCTTGTCTCGAAACGGAGCGACCCGGACGGCAGCAGCATCCGGCCACAAAAAAGCGCGTTTGGAAACAGCAGCACCCTGCTGGATTGCATTGTTCCAGTTCACGCCCCTGAGGAATCTATGGCGATTCAAAATTTGGATGATCTGATCCGCGTTCTGACGACAACTCGGCACATCGCCCATCAGCCAGTAGCACTCACCCAACATCGCCAAGCCTGGGATCGCTTCTACGTAACGTCCCTGAACGTTGCGACGGCTGTTTCGTACAGAAGCCTCAAACAGGTCAAAGGCTGACTTCAGATCACCTGCCCGGTAAGCTTCCATGCCCGCGTAGAACTCCCGTGTGGGGTACTGTCCGGTGGGTTCCACCCCACCAAACGGCAGGATGTTTCCGTTGTTCCCCGTGTTGGGTTGACCGTTGCCGTTGTTGGCATTTCCATTACCAAATTGTGCATGGATCGAATTTGATCCCAGCAACAGCAAACTGACCAGTAAGCAGAATACTGAGCGAACCATCGTGAACCACCGTGAGTGAGCTCGTGGATGCTCCAAACAGTTGCACGGCATGGATTGACGCAGGATGGATCGACGCATAATGAGCACCGGCTCTCAGCAGGAAAAAAAGGAATTCATAGTCAAGTGAAATGGATCAAACAAATCCAGTGGATGCCAAGTACGACAAAACGATGGATCGAGTGTTGAACTCAGCATGGAACCACGAAGGTTGACAAGTACTGGTCAACAAGTTGAGACCTACGAGTTGAGACCTACGGTATGAAAAGTACGTGTCCAAGGTGGACTTGGTTGATTTGCACCATGTGTTCTTTCGTAACACAAAAAGTTCGTATACTTCTTGGCTATAATGTGACGGGTAGCATGCAGTGTTGATTAGCTTTGAAGGCAAGTCACTTATTCAAAGATGACTCGTGCCTCTTGGCATCGGAAAATCCCGGGTAAAAAAGCCTTCCGCCCCCAACCATTCAGTCTAGAGGGTGTCGCTGGGGCGGGCGCCGAAAATTTGGTCCGCTGGCTTTGAAAGTTGCGAAACGATCGGAATTTGTTGCGATTTTCATCAAACAGTTGACTCGAACTTCTGGAAAGGGTTAACGAGGCATGTCCGAAGATTTGAATCCTTTTGCTCCGCCTGAAGCTGATCTTGAGCTCTCAAACGCTTTGAAAACCGAGATTAGCACTAAAAGTCCCCCTTCACTGGGGCGAATTGGGGTGCGCTGGTTGTTGGTCTGCTCCATCAGCGCTGCACCAAGTTTTTATCTGGGCGCGACAGCTAGTCGTGGCCAGTTCGCGGCTATGGCTCTTGGAGTGTTCATCTTTGCCGTCGGTTACACCATTCTCGACTACAAAACCACCTGTACTCCCATCCGCCAAAACCGAATTTTCTCGATCACTTTGCGAGTGGTCTACCTGACACGCATCCTCATCACTGTGGTTTTTCCTATTGGGATGATGATCGATTTGTCTTGCGGAATTTTTTCGGTGAGCACCACAGAAGCCATTTTTGGAAGCAGCGCCATCAGTACGTTTTCTGGAGCCTTGTTCACTACACTCGTTCAGGGAGTGATATTGAACCTCGTGTTGGCGATCTATGGATCACTCGTGGTGGGGGTAGGCATGCTGTTTGCCCCTCTCTTCAGATCGGTACGCATCTGGTTCTTTGGTCCCCCTGGCTAGAGACACGCCAAGCTTTCTGCGGTCATCCGCGGTCTCTCAAGGCGGGGTTGGCGGGTAGCACCGACTCCACGAAGCCACGATGTCATTTCGCTTCTGTTGAATCGCACGCGAGCGGCTTCAGACGGTCACGTCGACGTGCTGTCGAGGGCGGGGCGCGAGGCTCGTTTCGCGTGATTGCATCCCGCGTGGTTTGCACCATCAAGTCGAATTTGCTTGCAATCTTGTCTGTGAATGTTGAGTGCCGACACATCGCGATGGCCAAAACTTTTTCCCGGTTGGATTTTCGCTCCGGGCTTAAGGTGCTGCAGGTAAAAGACTTAGGTCGATTCGTTTGCATGCATTGAGCGGTCCAATGGAATGACAGGGCGAGTGAGTCACAATCACAGTTGACCCATTTTCCCTAAACGCGTAACTTTAGCTACTGAAACAAGTTAGGGCCGGTGTGCGCGCGGCTGATTCGGAGCGTAACGATCGAGGCAAACAGGAATCACCAGAACCATTCTTTGGGTAAGGCTGGAATTGCTGTCGCTTCGCGTTCAGGTCTCTGATTCGGGCCGGATACTCTCTGGCCTGAGCGAGGATTGTGCGCTCTGTGTCATGGAGGTTTTGGGTCAATGCAGTTTGGGCCCATCTGGCACTGGCGTGGTGCAGAGTCATTGCACAGTCTTTGCACAGTCTTTGCAGAGTCATTGCAGAGTCATTGTGGCACCGTTTTTTGAGAAAAGCAGTACCAGTACGTTCTGTTTACTCAGCCTAAGCAATCATTCCAATTCGATCTCAACCGGTCCTTGCGACCATTCATTTAACTAAAACGATATGTTTGTTCTTGAAAAAATCTGGGACTTCCTGGGTGCTCTTTTTGGCGGGCTCTTCACGTTTGTCGAGCGAGCTGTGACAGCCGTGTTCGGATCAGCCAATGACCGTCAGGTTGAGAAGTTTAAATCTCGAGCAGAAGAGATTGGCGAACTGGAGCCACATTATGCTTCGATGACAGATGAGGAGCTTCGTGGTCAGACGGATATCTTGCGCAAACGTTTGCGTGAGGGTGAGGCGTTGGATGATATTTTGCCTGATGCATTCGCTGTCTGCCGTGAGGGTGGCAAGCGTTTTCTGAGCATGCGTCACTATGATGTGCAATTGATTGGAGGCATGGTATTGCATTCCGGTGGCATTGCCGAAATGGTCACGGGAGAAGGAAAAACTTTGGTGGCGACGTTGCCGGCTTACCTCAATGCGTTGGAAGGTAAGGGAGTGCATGTGGTAACGGTCAATGACTATCTGGCACGCCGTGATATGGAGTGGATGGCTCCGCTCTACATGAATTTGGGTTTGACGGTCAATGCAATTCAGTCGGGCATGTCGACGGCAGAAAAACAGGCTGCCTACATGTGTGACCTCACTTACGGCACCAACAACGAATTTGGTTTTGACTATCTTCGTGACAACATGCGGCCTGCTTCCAAAGGCGACGAGCGTTACTCGAGAGACGCGCAGCAATGCCAGGGCGGCTTGAATTTTGCCATCATTGACGAAGTCGACAACATTCTGATCGACGAAGCACGAACTCCCCTGATCATCAGTGGTCCAGCTGACTTGGACATGGGGCGGTATCAGGAAGCCAATCGTGTCGCAGGGCAACTTGTGAAGGAGAAACACTTTACCGTTGATGAGAAGCAGCACAATGTTGCGCTCACGGATGAAGGGGTGCGTGAAGCTGAAAAGTTGGCAGGTGTCGAGAGTTTTTATACGGCTGGAAACATGGAATGGCCTCACCTGATCGACAATTCACTGAAGGCTCATTTCCTCTACAAATGCGATGTCAATTACGTTGTCAAAGATCGACAGGTCGTGATTGTTGATGAATTCACAGGCCGTTTGATGGAAGGCCGACAGTGGAGTGATGGTTTGCATCAGGCCGTTGAGGCCAAGGAAGGTGTGCCGATCAAACAGGAGACGCAAACGTTTGCAACGGCATCGTTGCAGAATATCTTCAAGATGTATTCCAAGCTGTCAGGCATGACCGGAACGGCGATGACTGAGGCGACCGAGTTCTTCAAAATATATGGTCTTGATGTCGTTGCGATTCCCACCAATTGTGAGCTTGAGCGAATTGAGTATTCCGACAAGATCTACATGACAGAGGAGTACAAATACAAGGCTCTTGCAAAAGACGTTGAACGTGCTCACAAATGGGATGTTCTGATTCACGACAGGGACGATGTGACAGACCACCTGCAAGAAGTGGGTAAGTCGCCGGAGAGTTGGGGTATCATCAAAGAAGAGACCGATGAATACATCGATCTCGTTCTGAAAAACGAGAAAAAGCCAACGCGGTTTCCGAAAAGCGAGGCCTTGTCAGTCGAACCCAAGGGAAGGCCGGTTCTGATTGGTACGGTCAGCATCGAAAAAAGCGAGCGTTTGGGCGCGCTGCTTGAACGACGCGGAATCAAGCACGATGTCTTGAACGCAAAGCAACACGGTCGTGAAGCAGACATTGTCGCTCAGGCAGGACGACTCAATGCTGTGACGATTGCGACCAATATGGCGGGGCGTGGTACCGATATCATTCTTGGTGGTAATCCTGAAACCATGGCTTGGGCCCAGTTGCAGCATGAGTATCCAACAAGGCTTGAAGTACCTGATGAGGTTTGGAATGCACTCGTAAAAGAAATCGACGAACGAGAAAAAATGAGTGAGGAGGGTGAAGTCGTTCGCTCCATTGGTGGTCTTTATGTGCTCGGGACTGAGCGGCATGAATCAAGACGAATTGACCTCCAGCTTCGCGGTCGATGTGGTCGTCAAGGCGACCCCGGGTCCAGCAGATTCATCCTTTCTCTGGAAGATGATTTGATGCGGATCTTCGCTGGTGACTTCGTCAAAACCATGATGGCAAAACTGGGGATGGGTGAATCCGATCCGATCGAGTCCAAGTTGGTTTCGCGTAGATTGGAAGCTGCCCAGAAGAAGGTCGAAGAACGAAACTACGAAATTCGAAAAAGCCTGCTTGATTATGACGAAGTCATGGATGAGCAGAGGAAACGCGTCTACCGGTATCGGCAAAATCTGCTGGATGGACACAGTTCCCGACACATGGTGCTCGATCTGGTGGAGGGACAAATCAACAAGTTTGTCGAGACGTTCCTGGATCCCAATTACGGCGTTGAGTCATTCGCTGCTTACGCCGGTGGGCAACTTGATTGTCAGTTGGAACCACGTGATTTCCTGAATATGGATTTCAAGATGGCGACCAGTTATGTACATGATCAGGCTGAACGGCAGGTTGAAGTCACTGCTGCTGAGATTGTTGAAGAGAATCTTCCCGAGGAGATGGAGGATGAATGGAATTGGAAAGCTTTGGTGAATTGGGCAAATAAAAAGCAGGGTGGCAATTACCAGGAACATCAATTGAAACGGATGGAACGCGACGAATTGATCGATGAACTGATCAAACGTGCTCAAACCCGAATTGCAGGGATCGATATCAGCGAAGGAGCACCCATGCTCGATGCGGATTTCGGACTTCGTACGCTAGGTGCCTGGATGAGGCACAAGTTTGGCATCGAAACCACCTTGGATGAGTTTCGCGATGTCGAAGATCGACGAAGCGTGGCTGCAGAACTTTATCGACGGGCAGAAGAAGCCTACATTTCCAAAGAAGCAGAGTATCCTGTACTGACGGGATTGTCCCGGTTCACTGAGAAGCAAGGTGCACAGGTTTCTCTTGATCGTGATGGACTGGTTGAATGGGTCTCGCGTCGATTCAACGTGAATTTGAATGCAGATGAAGTTCGTTTGAACCGTGATGAACTCAAAACACAATTAGTGCATTACAGTCTCCAGACCGGCGGTGATGCCGAACGACAGTCCCAAACTGCTGTCAGCAAAGTCAGTGACTTGTTTGGTGCTGCAAGCGAAGAAACAACTGCCGCCGTGGCCAGCGGGGGAAATGGAAGCCTCGACGCACTGACACAATGGCTCGCTGGTGAGCTTGATTATCACGTGGCCAGAGAAGATCTCTCCCGTATGAACCGCGGAGAATTGGCTCTCACGGTCGGTGGAGCTGTTGACGATCGATTCCATCCGGAAATGCGAAGAATGGAACGCCAGGTGTTGCTCCAGATCGTTGATGATGCCTGGAAAAATCATCTGCTCACCATGGACCATCTACGCAGTAGTGTTGGTCTGAAGGGTTACGCCCAAATGGACCCCAAAGTGGAGTACAAACGCGAAGGCATGCGGCTATTCGAGTCCATGTGGGAATCCGTCGGTGAACGTGTGACTGATTTGATCTTCCGAATGGAGTCCTCGCTCAATGAAGACTTCATTCGCAGTACATGGGTCGAGGGGCAGGCCAGACATGACGATGTTGCCTCTGCTGGGGATGGGGCTGCTGATTCAAATACCGCTGCCCAACAGGCTGCTCAAGCAAGTAACCAGACGGAACAGGCCAAGGCTGAGCCGATTCGTAATAAGGGGCCGCGTGTAGGACGAAATGACCCCTGCCCCTGTGGAAGTGGTAAGAAATACAAAGCCTGCTGTCAGAGGTGAAGGCAGGTCTGAGCGAGGGACTGCGGTCGACGCAAGCGACGGAAAGGAATCCGATGTTGGCAAATCTGCTCTATTTGATGGCACTCATGCTGCTCTCCCCCGTCATTCTTTACAGGATGCTTCGGCACGGACGGTACAGGAGAGGTGTGCGGCAGAAACTCTGGGGCCTATCAAACGCGCAAACCAAAATCATGACAGGTGGGAAACGCTGTGTGTGGATCCATGCTGTCAGTGTTGGTGAAGTCAATTTGCTGCCCCGATTGATCAGCCAGTTGGAAGGTGTGACGACGCTGCCAATCGTTGTCAGTACATCGACTGACACTGGATATGATCTCGCAGTACAGCGTTTTGGAAGCCAACGCGTCTTTTTTTGTCCGCTCGACTTCACATGGGCGGTGCGGCGGACCCTGCGTGCACTTGATCCTGCCCAACTTGTTCTGGCTGAATTAGAACTCTGGCCAAACCTCATTCGGATCGCCGCCCAGCAAGGCTGCCCCGCGATTGTGGTCAATGGGCGTTTGAGCGAACGGAGTTGTAGGGGATATCAAAAATTCCGGAAGTTGACAGAGACAATTTTTCGCAGCCTCCATTGGGTCGCCTGCCAGGATGAAACCTCGTTCCGGAATTTTGTCGCGTGCGGTACCGATCCGCAACGTTTGCAGGTTACCGGGTCGCTGAAGTTCGATGATGCGCCTCATGATCGTGATGTGCCAGAAGTGAAGCAGAGAAAAGTTTGGGCGGGAGTCGATTCATCGCACCAAGTCTGGGTGGTTGGCAGTACTCAGGAAGGCGAAGAGCAGATGGCAATCGCTGCGTTTTTGAAATTGCGACTTCGCCACCCGCAACTCAGGCTTGCTTTGGTGCCCCGTCATCAAGAAAGATTTGACAGGGTGGCTGGTCTCGTCACACAAGCAGGCTTGGAATTACGCAGACGCTCCAAAGTCCAAATGCCCAGATCGGTGAGCTGGTCGTCCAATGAGATCATTCTGATTGACACCATTGGTGAACTCAGACATTGGTGGGGCGTCGCCGATATCGCCACTGTGGGCGGAAGTTTTGGTGACAGGGGCGGCCAGAACATGCTTGAGCCGGCTGGTTACGGTTGCGCTGTTTCGTTCGGACCGAACACTCGCAATTTTAAAGAAATTGCTGACCGTCTGATTGGAGCCAAGGGAGCCTGGAGATTGCAGGATGGTGAGGAACTGATTGGTTTTGTCGACCGTTGTATCATTGAGCCCTCTTTCGCTGCGGCGCTCGGTACTGCCGCCCAGCAGTTGGTTCATCAACATCGTGGTGCCGTTGCATGTACTGTCGAAAGATTGCACAGAGAGTTGCAACCGCCAAAAATTACCGCAGTCGCTGAGGCACCGACGGGGCCACCATGTGACGATGAAGTCACTCGGCAGATCGCTTGATCCAGCCTTCTGCCCCTAACGAACCCAGCGGTTTGGATGACGCACCCAGCGGTTTGGATGATGCAGCCAGCGGTTTGGATGATGCAGCCAGCGGTTTGGATGACGCAGCCAGCAGTTTGGATGACGCAGCCGACTGTGAATTTCGCGGTTGAGGTTACTTTGAAGTGGGATTGGCAGGTCTGGGAAACGTGTAGCCAAGATGAGTTACCGATATCAGTCGCTGATGTTGTCGACCGATGCGGGCAAGCGACGCCCTGTCACGTCTTGCCGTGGGAGGTTGCCGAAGCACAAGTCATGATCGGGGCCGTTGAAAGCGCATAAAAACGGGGCAGATTCCCGAAGGAACCTGCCCCTGTCGGAACAACGGAGCGTTTCGCCGCAATCCGATTTTTAGAAAGTTCAGGAGGTCTGGATCACTCAATTTCGGGGCGTTGGCGTTCTCCGCCACCGCGACCGCCACGACCACCTTCTTCTCCACCACCGCGACCACCACGGCCGCCTTGTTCTCCACCACCGCGACCGCCACGGCCACCCTGTTCTCCGCCACCGCGACCGCCACGACCACCTTGTTCTCCGCCACCGCGGCCACCGAAGCCTCCGCGACCGCCCTGACCACGGCTACCTTCAGGCATCTCGAACTTTTCGCCCTTCATTTCCTCGAACTTTTTCTTCTGATCGCTGGTCAAAACAGCCAGTACATCGCCTTCCATATCGTCTCGCATCTTTTCCATTTTCTCACGGATACCTTCGCGGCTTCCGCTGCTGAAAAGCTCACGCATGCCTTCTCGCATCTTTTCCATCAGGCCAGCTCGGACTTCCTCAAGCTCTTTTTTCTGCGCCTCAGTGATTTTCAGTTCTTTGGCAACTTCTGCGTTTTGAAGGGCTGCGATGCCTTGAAGCTGAATGTTGATTTCCTGCAAACGCTCCAGCTGCTCAGGAAACAGCACTTCCTCAAGTTGCTCTTTCATCTTGGTGGTGCGTTCCTCGGCCTGCTTTCGCATTTTCTCGATGAATTCAGTTCGCTCTTCCTCGCTCATGTTGCGGAAGTCTCCGCTGGGCCTTTCAGTACGGCCTTGCTCCTGCATTTTGGTCAGGGCTTCTTCTTGATCGGGAGAAACCTCCAATTCAGTGCGAACGGCCTCAATTCGCAGCAAGCTCATCGTCATGTCGCCACCACCGCGGCCTCCAAACATGCTTCCGCCGCCACCACCACGGCCCCCAAAGCCGCCTCCGCCACCAGCTCCACCGCGGCCGCCTTGGCCTTGCCCTCGGCCTTGAGCCATCGCGGGAGTCATCATAAACGTCAGTAGTGCGACTGATAAAAGGCCAGTCACCTTGCGAGAAAGTTTCATTGATTCATTATCCAGAGTGAGCTGAGAAGTCGTCATTGCGCAATGCATTTCCAACTCGGTGCAAAAGTACAAAGATACATTACAAACCTGCGGACCACTGCGGGGTTTCGGCCTATGAAAAAAAACATGGTATTTTCCCCGAGATGGGTCATTATGCGGCTTTTGAGGCAGCTTTTTCCGAACATGTAATCCTTAATGGGGTCGTGTTCGAGCTGGGCTACCTGTCACGTGCCCACCCGCAAGGCACAGGGGACCCTCTGCCTCTGCTATGCCCCCCCTAAGAAAAGGGGGATCAAAAAATCCGGCCTTGTGGCCTATCTCGAGATGGCCGGGCGAATCGGAGCAGAATCGGCCACTCCACGCCAAGCTTGGCGTGGATCTGAGCCAGCTTTCCCGAGGCCTGCTCCAACCCACAGAGTGCCGACAAGCCACAGAGTGCCGACAACCCACAGAGTGCCGACAAGCCGGGGGTAAGAGCTCGCAGGTGCTAACAGTGACACCGGGGCGGCTGCCGATAGTCGCTGGGCGATGGTGGTCCTGAGTCCTCGGGATCTGTCAATTCAGCTTTTCAGCTGTCGATGCATGTTTCCAGGAATCTGGCCAAGCGATGGAAATCACTATCTTGCTCGATAAAGCGAACTTTGGTGACGAGAGTTTCAGGATCGACTAGTTCCTCAAAGGGAACGTAGTGCAAATCCAATTGGCCTGATGCCGAAACCATGACTCCGTTGAGTTTTTCCTCGACCAGAGCACGATAGGCACCCACTCCCAGTTGGGAACCAAGCATCACGTCATAGGCGTGAGGGGGGGCACATCGGGATTCGTACCCAAGTTGCAATCCATTGATTTTGCGGGTGCGATCGGTTCGCTCGTTGTAGCGTTCACTCAGCAGTTTGGCGAGTAACGCGGACAGATTGATTGAGGAGATATTGATATGTCCGTGGTCATCACGGCTGACACCCTCGAGGTACTTGGTTGGGAGGTATTCCGCCATGCCTTCTGCGACCACGATCGTGCCATACTCTCGACCTTCGCGTTCGCGGGCCATCATCATGTCAACCATGCGGTCAATCACGCGATCCAAAGCCATCACCTTTCGGGTTTCACCTGTCTCCTGGTTGACCACTTCTTCTTCGGCCAGCGAGCCAGTGACATCTTCCACACTGAGAACCATGCTGGCTTCACCGGCGATCGCAGCACCGTAGGCGAGCCAACCAGCGCTTCGGCCCATCGCTTCGCACAGAAAGTAAGCTCGGCCGGCAGCTGCATCGTAGTTCAGGTTCCGGATTTCTTCGGCCAGTGTTTCGACAGCGGTGAAGAATCCGAACGTGAAGTCGATGCCTGAGTAGTCATTGTCGATGGTTTTGGGCAGGTGAATGACAGGGAATCGACGAGCATCCTCAGGAAGATTGTCCTGGAATAATTTCATCTTGTTGGCTGTTTTCAGTGTGTCATCACCGCCGATTGAAATCAAAGCGTCGACTTCAAGTGAACACAGGCCTTCGTAGACGCGACGTAGCGGAGCTACCAGTTCAGCGTCTTTGAGGTGTTCCGGAGCACTGACGTGTTTGCCAGGGTTGGTTCGAGCCGTTCCGATCATGATTCCACGACTGCTACGCGCGTGCGTCAACGTATCGTGGGTGAAATGGATGTAGTCTGCACCTTCCTGCAGCGGGCCGGCTGCGGTGTATTCAGCCAAGCGGCTATAACCGTGCTTGATGCCAAATACCTGAGCGCCTTCTTCAAGAAATGAGAAGGCTGCAGTCGAGATCACGGCGTTGGCTGCCGGTGCAGGGCCCCCGGCAAACAAAATGGCAACGCGTTTGATATCCAACGTGTGGTGGTCAGGCATGTTCAGTCGTCAGGGAAGGAGAGATGAAAAAATAGAATGAGAATGCGATGGAAAACCACGAGGTGGTTTCGCACTTTCCTGTAAAAGCAGGATCAGTAACGCTCGACAAGTGCTCAGGCTGGGCTGAAGCACCGCGCAGGGACACCGCATCCGGACCACTGATTTTAGAGATGCCAGCAATGTCGCCAAGACCGCAGCCCTTTTCCCGCCAATGTTGTCCCGTTAAGGTTGCGATTGTTACCTTTAGGCAGCCGTTCGGGAGAAACAATGCGAATTGTGGTTCTGCTTCACGAGGCGTGTTTCTGACTCGTTGATGCCTTCCATCGCAACAAACTCGGATCGCATGCCCGTCCGGGAGGGCAGGCCATGGCGGTGCTGGCCACAGCGAAAGATCCGAAATGGTCAATGATGTGCTGCACCGGGCAGTTCAGGCTGCCGCGTGTGTCGGCAAATTTCATTGCATCATTTGCATTCCGGAAGCTGTCTACCAGTCCAGCACAAGCGACCACGAATCATCTCGACTTTGGTGCTGGATCAGAATTCGATCCGCATACCGAGTTTGATTCGTCATTACCTGCTTTGCATCGATGTAGCCGCCTCTCTGCAGAACGAGGCTTGGTTTGATGTTGCTGGGGGCAGATACAGCAGCCTCAACAATGCATAGGTCATCACTGAAGGTTGCTCCCAGTTCACTCGCATCATCGATCACTCCGTTGACATTATCGTCCACGTCGATGGTTCCAGGTTGTTGATCCAGTCCGGGAAGCAGGCGAACACGAGCTGCCGGATCGAACTTCTGCCAGATCAATTGATGATGGCTGAAAATTTCGGGGTTGAGTGAACGCAGATCACTCTGAATCCGGGCCCATGTCGCACGATCCAGATCTTCGCCAGCCTGCTTCATGTCCCCAAGCTGATTCCGCAGCTTTTCCATTTGCGATTCAACTACCTTGGAATCGCTTGCAATTCTGTTGGCTTTTTGCAGGCCGGTGGTGCGGATGAAGATACCGAGTATCAAGGCAAAGACGGCACACACCAGAAAAAACTTCGTGGAACGCGTTTCCTTGTTCATAACGGGATCAACTGCGTTCATACCGGCATCACTTGCCACGATATTCAACGGATGCCTGTCGCACGAACCGCAACGAAGGATTTTCCAGCCGCACTGTCACCCGAACTGCTTCGGCTTGATTAAGAAAGGGTGCGAGCGTTTCGCGTTCATTGAAATCATCGACGCCAAATTGCAGGTCATCATCAAGACCGTTGGCACCGCGATCGACCGTCACAGTGTCGTTGCCTTGGATGAACGTTGTCCACAGTGAACCTCGACTGTTGGGATTCACCATCCCCTGGTAGAAGCCGTCTTTTTCATAGGCCGATGTGTAGGTATCAAACGCAGGCTGAAACAGTACCACGTTCTGTCCCGATGTCACCATCCGGCCTGAGCGTAACAAAGCGTTTTGATACGCGGTGCGCGGATCTGCCGTGACTGCCCGGATCCCGGAAAAATCAGATACTACAACACCAGACATGCGGTTCTGGGGATCAGTGAAAACAAAGTCACTGTTACTACGGCGGTCGAGTCGGCGCGGTTGCCAGCCACGCATCGCTCCACCTGCAAGCACAGGGTAAGCCAAGTCAACAAAGGCACCATTCTCGCGTTTTGTGACAACATTGTTGTTGAGCCACGCTTGAACGGCATTTCTGTATCCGGCATCTCCGGGGCCAACTGTCTCTTGCATCACTGTGCCGTTGGCATCAGCTGGATTATCGCTGAGAATTGCAACACTGGGGTCGAAAATCTGTACATCAAAGCCGAGTGCATTGTTGGTGACCAGATCCTCACCTATCCGTTGCAGGCCCCAATTGTCATTTGGATCGTTGATATGGGTCAGGTCGTTGCCAAGCACAAATTCGGGACGAATGAAACCACTGAGCCAATGGGGCGTCACAATCGTGGCGGTTGTGGGTGTGTTGACGGGAGCCAGTCTCGTTGAATCAGGTGTGACCGCTGAGAGAATCGTAGCGGGACCCCCGAGAGCAAGCACTGGCATGGAAGTCGGGTAAGCGTTGGTGCTACCTGCCAACAGATTTCCGGGGGCTCGTACATGGGCGAAGCGGTTGTGAGGTTTGCTCAGGTCAGCCAGCGAATTGGCAGCGATCAATCCACCTGACACAGGTAGTCCGTTTTCGGCAAGGATTCGACGGACAGATAAATCGCACTGCTGATGAACGCCTGCCATCCCGTACAACCAACCATCAGCAGCGTTTGCAGTGCCCGTCACGGTCGGTGTCAATGCATTCGCGTTTGGCCAGTCATCGGCCCGCATGAAGTGGTGGGTGCTGCCATTGGCAAGCGTCTTGTTGTTTTGCGGTAAAACCCCGCCATAGTTGGCATACAGACCTGTATTCAGGTTCAGGTCGGGGCGAATCAGCAGGACTCGCCGGTGGATCTTGATGCGGTCAGGTAACCCATTCTGGGTTGCGGCTCCAATTCCAAAATCGGTGTCTCCATCTACGTCCAGATAGGCAGGAGATGCAGGCAATGATCCAGGTGCGTACTCCGGGCTGGCAAAGTAAATGATTTCGGCGTACTTGGATGTGATGGTCACTGCATCGAACGGGTCGCCTGCAAAGTTGGCGGGATCGTAGGCATCACCAGCCAGTTCTGCTGTTTTCCGGTTCAAGATGTACCGTGGAACTTTACCCCGGAACCATTGGCTGCCTTTGGCCACTGCCGTGAAAGCAATGTAGTCATCGAAGTCGCCATAACGAGCGTCTTTCAGTTGCAGAGTTCCAGAGGAATTGTCTGCCCGGAAGAGCGATGAGGTTGCGTCGGTGACGGGGCCTTCGTAGTACAGGAAGTAACCGTTTTGATCTTCTTCCAAGCCGGTGTTGGGCTTCAATTCAACGGTGCACTGTCCAAGGTCATCCTGCAGTTTTGTCGTGACATCCCTCAAACTGGTTGCCAATTGTGTATCGGCTCGGCTTTCCTGTATCTGTGTTCCCACATACGCAAAGGCGCGCGCTAAAGCAGCCATCATGAGCAGCGTGACTGTCATTGCCACCAGCATCTCGACGAGGGTGAAGCCTGTACGAGGTGCGCGATCTCTTATATTCGTCGATGAATGTTGTGTCGGGTGCATCGGATCATGTTGCTCATGGTTGTCGCGATTCATCGCGATTTGTTTCATCATGCTCTGATTCTTTTTGCATTGCGTCATTGTGCGTAGCTCTCAAAGATGACCACATCGCGAGCATTGAGGTCTTGCCCAGGTGAGAATCCGACCGGAACTGAGCGATCGATCACAAACGTGCCCTGATAACGTTGGCTTCTGCCGATTTCGGCGTTGTATTCACGACCCAGCGATTGTGTGGCAGAATCAATTTCGAAAAAGCCGACTGTCATTCGTAGCAGAAATACCTGCGAGTTGTCTGAGACCAGGTTTGGCATTCGCATCAGGGTCTGTTGTCTCATGAACGGGTTGCGAAGTCGATCGAGCGCGGGGTTGTTGCCGCCTGTCGTGATGGGCACCTGATTCGCTCCACGAACAAACAACGGATTCTGCGCAGGGGTCGTTGCCGTCAGATTCGCGGTGTCTCTCATGAGTCCACCGTTGACCGAAGTGCGTCGTAGTTGATTGCGCGAGCCATTTTGCCCAATCCTGCTGGCACGTGTCTGGATTGCCTTGTCCGCATGCACACCGGGCCGGAATGCGCCACCAAACTCGGTCGGGAAATCTGGGTCCAGATGATCAGGGTCGTAGTTGTAAGGACCGGCACCGTCAGTCACTTTGTTCGGATTCGGAGCGCTGGGGATCTGATAGCCCCGGCGGACACGACGGAAATTGTCGTAGGCAAGTGGGCCTGCGGAGGCGTTCGGTGAGCTGAACTCGTTTGCCGTCATGTGACCCTGCATCAAGCCCGCCCATACTGGAAACTTGGACAGGGTGTTGAGATTGATTGTCCCCTGGCGGTGATTGTCGTACTTGATGTTGAAAGGATTAGGCAGTAACGAAGTAAACACGGGCGGCAATTCACGCGGATTCAGTCGTGTCGGGCTGATCAACTCAACCTCGCCTCTGAACCTCGGCAGTGTATTCACGAAATCGAAAACTCTCGCAAATTCCATTCCCGCGCCGGGTGAGTTGCTGCTGTGGAAAAAATTCAGTAAGTGTCGAAACGGTGCGTTGACGACAGCCGGTTCCTGATCGTTGGTGCCATCACAAAATACATCGGAATCACCCGCCAGATTGAATGAGAGTTCCTCGAACAGGCGACCTTGTGAACAGGCCGGCACCATCATGATTTCCATGGCAGACGCGAAGGGGCGATTCAGCCAAGGATGGACCGCATATGGCCTTTGCGGCAGGTTGCGATCATTTCCAACCACGCTGTCAGAAGCAGGTAAGCTGCCAAGCGTGGGGGCAAAACCGGCGAAGTTTGGATTGACGTCGGTTTGTGCCGTATTGAGGAAGCTGAATGATGACTGCAGGTGTTGCGAGTCCTCAAATTGGAAGAAATCGTTTGCTTGGTTGCTTACCGAGACATTGGGTGAACGGAAGTCGGTTTCATAAGAGTACAGCGAGTTGGCAGATACCGAACCCCCGTTGCCGAGCTGTCTGATATGACCATTACGCTGTCTGCTGCGTCGGGTGTAATCACCCGCTCCACTGATTTTGTTTTGTCGATCTTCACCACTGAATACGGTCAGGTCGATTGGCAACCAGTCAACCGTTCGATAAGGGTTGGTGATCGCGTTGTAAGGTTTGGTGGGATCAGCCAGACGTTGCAGCATGGCGGAACAGTAATCTTCAATCGTACCCAGCAGTGGTTCATTATTGGCATTCGGAATGCGACCCCGATTGATGTCCAATGGGCTGTCTCTGGCTGTCTTGGCTTTGCTGGGGTCCGAGTAATCAAGGTAGGCATCGGTCAGGAAATAGTCCGGGTCGCCATCGCCATCGAAGTCGGTGTCAGCTGTTTCGAAATATTGGAACTCTGGTTGAGGGTAATAGTTGCCACCGCGAGGCAGCGGCTCAGATACATTGATGCCGACAACATTCTGAGCGAGGTTGGGATGGTCCTGGGCCGGGATCGTCCAGCCTGTGGGGCGTGGTGCGGCAATCACAAGGGGTAACGCTGCCGTACCCACTTCACCTGCAGCGGCAAGCGTGGGTGTCAGACGCTGGTCGCGTTGGTCGGACTGAACCAGGCCTTCGTTGGGAAAGACCACCCAACGTTGATCGCTTGGGCCGGCGGGTTGACCATTGGCTGCCTTGGATCCAAACCGCGTTTCCAGGCGTGGAGCTAGCGTCAGAAATTGTCCCGGTTCAAGATGACGATCTGAGTTCGTGACGTTGTCCTGGTCAAACGTGGGAGCGATGAAGACCTGATTGGCTGACATGTCATTGATGTTGTTCGTGCTGATCACATTGCCAATCGCGTTGAAGGCGGCGTTGGGATTGGTGTCGGCGTTGCCAATGTTGGTGAACCAGATGAATCGGTCGTATGCCAGCCTTGTGTCCTGAGCCAAACTGCCATTTGGATCGAGCTCATTGGGTTGTGGCAACTCGAACGAAGCAGTGTCGGGTAACCGGCTTGCAAAGCTGGGTTCACGCAAACGCCCTGGTGACAAATCTCTCTGTGCGGCATCCGCGTTTTGATCGTGCCGCTCGGAAATGGCTATCCGCCATACCGGAGCCCCATCTGCACCGCCTGCCGCACTGGGCGCCCTGGCATCGAGCTTCAGTTGAACAGGGGCGTTGCCTCCCACTTGTTGATACAACTCCATCGGAAATCCAGGCTTGGTTGCCTGATCGTTGAGTTGAGTGGAGTGAGGGCAATAAAGTTCCAGAAATAAAGAACCTTGAGGCATCCGTACTTGATCGGAATCATTATCCGGGTCGTCATTGGCGTCTTTGGTTTTTCCCGGCCCATTATCACGTTTGTCGTCGCGTAAGCGTACATCGTGAAAGGCCATGCTCTCGCTCAAAAGCAGCTCAGGCGATTCCACCCCCCAGACCACGAATTCAGCAGAAGCAGGGTTCGTGCTCAGGTCTGCTGGGGGATTCCAGCCAGTGGCATCGAAGGGGTCGGAATCAAACACAAAGCGTGTCATGATTGAGTCGGGGTCGCGATAATCAACCACATTCACGGCCCATTGTGCCAGACGCCTCGCCTTGTAGGCTTCCGCGTTCGAACCGATATCGTTGAACGAACGATTGGGATCGGTAGGCGGAAAGAATGATTCTTCAGAATTGTGTTGTGCGTTAATGTCCCGGCTCAGGGCCATCATCAGGACGTACAAGTGTCGGGCAAGAAGTTGCCGACCTTGAACCGGTAACCGGTTTATCTGTAGATCATTATCTTCATCCCAACGGTAATTGGGAGTTGCATTTGCAAAATCATTCGGGATTGCGCCAGTCACTCCATTGGTGAGCTTGAATGCAGACTTCTCGCCCATGTCTCCATCAGGATCTTGGCCGTCGATGCTGCCGTCCAAGTCGTTGTCGAAACCGTCGCGACTGGCGAGATTTGCGTGGACAACTTCCATCGGTTCATCGATGACCAGATTGTTATTGTCGTCCACCATGTTGCCGATGGCCCGATTGACATCCAGTTTGCGTCCCAAACGCAGTTCCGGTGCCACAAGTTCCGCCATTTTGGCATTGTCGTAGGTCGTGGCACCGTTGAGACGCTCAATCAGGTCTTCAAGCGCAAAAGTGGGATGATCGCTGGATGTACTCTTGGCCGTGAATGCGTGTTCGTACAAAAGCTGATCCGGGTGGTTCGGGTCGTTGTTACCACCAATCAACGACTGCAAACGTTCCCGGAGTTCCGCTGGCAGTAATTCTGAATCAAAGTCGTTGGAACGCAGAAGTGCTTCCAGGTCAGATACTTTGAAGTTGGTGTCGCCACTCAGGTTACCGGTGGGATCCTGTTCGTAGGGAGTGTTGTAAGATTCGTCCAAGGGGACCGCAGTTGGTTGGCCAGCCACCAGTACGTGCCCACTGCGTCCAATGGCCGTCCCGTTTTTCCCAAACGGATCAGTGCCATAACCGAAGCCACCCATGGCAGTGTGGTGCGACGGGCGAAAACCAGACAGCAATGCGTCGACCGCATCTCGACCGTTGCGGCCAACTTGGAAGACGCTCCCGCGTTTTTCGTGACCATACTCATAGCGGGCATTGACCGCCTTTTGCAAACTTGTGGCGTTCACTCCGCTGACATTCGCCAATTGCGGAATGGTGATTTCTGCTGGCCCCCATCCGAGGCCGCGAAACAGATTGATTGCGGGGGTCTGAGCTGAGCCAACCGCTGCTGCCCATTTTGCCTGCTGATTGGATTGGAGCCCTGCGGTACCGATCAGTGTGTTGAGTTGAACGTTGCTGTGAGCATTGAGATTCAATCGCGCGCCAAGATCCTCGATCATGGGTGCGACAAGAGGACGAATCAATTTTCCTTCGCGGGTGATGAACGGGGGCAGGCCAACGTCAACCCAAACACTATCAGCTGTTCCGTCACCATCGTTGTCGACATCCCACTCGCCACTGACCAATGCTTGCAGTAACTGATTCAACCGGGCTGGGTTGGTACCCACAGGCAGGGCGGTGCGAAGTGCATACTCGGGACTGCCACCGGTGAACCTTTCATTGATCGAGGGCGAACCATTCCCCAGTTGGTTTTTGGCGATTGGCAATGGGCGAAACGTGGCGCGCTGCAAACTGGCCATCAATTGATTGAATTCCTGTCCAGTTGCATTGGACCAGTCGGGTGATTCATTGATCAGGTAATTCAAAACTGCAGGGCGGTGAAACGATGGAATGACCGTACCATCATCGCGCCGCAGACTGAGCCACCAGTTGTTGTGATCGGGTGCATCGTAGTCCTCGTCAAAGTCGCCGGGCGTTTGGCTCTTGTCAACTTCGCGACCCATGTGATTGGGCTGCAATGAAACTGGTAGCCCTGTGAAACCCGCATCCTGAATTGCCGTTCCGGGTATGGTCTGTGCCAGTTCTGCTACGTCCGCGATTGACTCGTTCAGATTGTTCCCATCAAAACCGACCCCCGCTGAATTGCGAGGAGCACCATTGAGAACAAAAGTGAAACCATCCTTGGCAATGTCAGTCGGATCTTCGTAGAAGTAACTCAAAAGATTGCGAAGAGTCGCTCCGCTGGTCATGCCAGCATCGTCCAAGTCGATGTACAGATCATCCCACTCGGTACCGGCTTGCAGCTTGTGAACTGACCTCATTACTTGGTAGGTGCGGTTGGCAAGCGGGCCACTGGTGAAGGTGACTAACCTACCGGCGTACACGTCATTCTGCCTCGGCAAATTTGGGCGGGCGCTGCCATTGGTGGTGGCTGGAAAACGTACGAACCCAGTGAATCTGTCTGCGGTATCAGACAGTTCGTCCAGTGGCCAGTTGTTGGGATCTGAGACCCCCAGGAGTTGTGGGCCGAGAATGTATTGGTTGATGTTTTTGACCTGCAGGGATAGGCCATCGTGGCCATAGAAATCACTGAGCAGGTCTTCACCGTAGAACGGATTGTTGGGGTCGTCGGTGCCACGTACCAACGTCATCAACGCTTCGTTCATGATCCAATTGACATCGGGCTCACGCGTGCTGCGTTTCGACAGTGCCAGTGATGCATCCCGGGACTCGTTGCTGAATACCAGATAGGCAGCGACAAGAATGCTGAAGAACGTCAGCGAACTGAGCACGACTAACAGGATCACACCCCTGCGATTGGTCGTTCGTTTTTCGTGTTGGTGCATGACAGTAATCTCGGTGCGGTGATGAGAAGAAAAGAGAGATTGAGTCAGTTCAATGTTACAGGTCACTCAGTTTGACAATTCGTTCAGTGACTGAGACAACACCCTCGACCATCGTGGCATAGGTGTTGCTTGAAAACGGGATGGTTGCCGGGTTGCCAGGGGCGTCAGCAATGATGTACGGCGTCCAGTTGTTGTAGACGGCATTGTTACTGGTGCTGTACGAGTTCACTTCCGGAGTCGTGGCGTAACCACTGGGATAGTTGAAGTTCCAGTCAGGACCATCAAGGGTGATTTTCTGGAGCCAGACGTTGTTGGTGAACCCGCTCGGGGTAATGCCGCTGTCTGGCGGCGGGTTTGTTGGTGTGTAAAGCGTGCCCGCTGCATAACGCTCTTCCTTGCCGTCAACGCTGACCACTCGATACCAGCGGTGGTAGTCAATCAGCTTATCACTCGCGATTTGTGAAAAACGGGAAAGCATGATCCAACTGCCGGGCAATATCTTGGGCACGGTGTTGGCGTTCGACGCCAGATGCACGATGCCACCCGCACCACCATTGAAGCCACTGGCATAAGTGACGTAAGCCAGACGCTCACCAATCGCGTTGCCTTCCGCGGTGGTTGGTGGATTCGTGTTGTTTGAAGCATCGAAGGATCTCAAGCGGCGACGAATGACAACCACTGAAACGGAAGCATAGACGCCGCCGGGCAATGGATTGACGGTCGCGATCCAACTGTATTCGCCACTGGGAATTCGCTTGCCATATTCCAAGCCTCCGGTGACCGGTGCTACCTGACCACTTTTGAAAGTTGCTGGTAGCGACTTGTCAGATCCACGAGTGATGATCAGGTCATCCTGATTTTCCGTCAGACGCAATGCTTCGGTTACATTGATGAAACGAGTGAAGGTCGAGGATGAATCTTCCTTGACGCCCACGCGAAACATTCGTGGTTGTCGCGTTGGCCAACTTGTCGAGTTACCCGAAGAGGGATCTTTCATCGGGTCGTGATTCTGTTTGAAATAGGGGAAGCAACCCACGTAGTAACTGTTAGGGGTCAAGGCGTTGTAGGGTGTGCTCATGAGCGAGGCGCACATCGGGTCAATGCAGAACGAAGGGGTGACAGGCGGCGGGTCAATCCCTTGGAGAACCTGTTGGTAATAATTCAGAGGGAAGGTTGCTGGGAACTCCGGGCCACCTTGCAGGTCGGGATTACTTTCACCGACTGCTGACGGATCGATGGCACCAAAGGTGATCGCTCCCAGTCGATCGTCTGCCAGAAACTTATTCGCCAGCAATTGTGCTTGTACGTTATTGGCGATCACGGGAGCGACGCTGAGGCTGATGGAGTCCTGTGCTCGTTTGCCCGCTAGTGGCAGGATTGACAGTAAGCCCAGCAATCCGATCAGCACCACACCGATCGAAAAAATTACCTCGAC
The DNA here is from genome assembly GCA_002862205.1 of Planctomycetaceae bacterium. GTDB lineage: Bacteria > Planctomycetota > Planctomycetia > Pirellulales > Pirellulaceae > Rubripirellula. The sequence continues at coordinate 31,535 of PKCN01000170.1, forward strand.
CAGAGTGACTGCTTTGCGGACCGATCGTGTTAAGTATGGTTTGCTCATTCGATGTCCACCGTGTCAGCGAAATTGGCCAGCAGACGTGCCTCGGTGATCGCTTGATCGAGGGACGCGTCATAGGGATTGATGACTGCCGCCGCTGGTATCGACGAAACCGATGAGAAGGGTGCAGAAACGACACGACCGGTTCCTGGGTTGATTACGATCCACTTGGATTCCAGGTTCACCAGGTTCGCAGGCGCCTTTTTCTCTGACGTAAACAGGTTATCGGGCCGGATTCCATCGGAGTCACCAAGGCAGAGGAAAATTTGTCCCTGAGGGAATGAGGGGACGTCACTGATCGCGCTGGTAATTGATGCGACGCCACCATCGGGTCCAAACACGATGTCGATCGGCTTGGCATTGGCACCGTTCTGAATCTCGGTGGGCAGTGGCGACGGAGCGAACTCGTTACCCTTCATGCCAGTGCCGGAATAGTTAAGGTCAATCGCGACACCCCGGGGCAGAGAATACGGTGCAGCGGTTGAAACCACAGGGCGTCGATGAATCTTGTATTTGATCCGTCGACCACCCGTGGGAAAAATCGGATTGCCTGAGGGAAACGATTTTGTACCCGCCGTTTTCATCTCACTAAGATCAAAAAACAGTCTGACAGGAACAGTTGGTGCGGCGTTTTTGGCACGGTACTGAATCTTGAATGGGACCAGACGTCCACCGGGCAATTCAATGAAATCGCCACTGCGAATCGGGGCACTTGGGTCATCTGCCGCTTCTGACTTGGGCGTCAGGATGTAGCCCGGTTGGGTTGAGTCGGTGATCTGGAGTGCTGCATTCTGGGCGACCATGCTGGCGCTGAGCGTTAGCAAGGCATTGTCGAACGGATTGAACTCAGCAATCGTGACATAGGACAGATTGGCGTTGGTGTATCCCGTGTTGGTTTTGAGTATTGCAAATGAATTGGAGGCGTCACCGGTGTAAGGTGGCACGCTGGTCAATTCGCGAACACGAATGGATTGAGCCCGACTGACGGGGTCGAGCGCATTGAGTCTCTCCAAGCGTATTCCAACAAACTTCCCTTCCGCGATGGCCCGGCTACGGGCTTTGTCCATGTAAGCCGATAAGTTTCGGGCCGTTTTGGCGATCTGCTGGTTTGCAAGCAGGTCTTTGACCGTTGGCAATGCTACTGCCGCCAGCAGCACCATGATCGCAAGAACGATGAGCAGCTCGACCAGTGTGTACGCTGCTCGGCTGTAAGGCGTTGTACGCTTCGTTGATGTATTTGCAGGAATCATCGTGGCGACACCTGCAGTTGATAGTTAGTGATGTTGTCGGTGACTTCGTTGACGGAAGTTGTGGTCGGACGCAGTTGCCCAGGAAGACGTCCAGCAAACTGACCATTGTTCAGATTCGCGCTGACGAAGACGCGAAGATACGGATCCGGAAAGGCGCGTTTGGCCTCGCCACCTCGACTGGGGAGCTCTTCGCCGTAGAAAGGAACCGTTGTCGGCCACCACCAATTCAATGCCTGGTAGTTGTAATTCGCCATTGAGACTCCCGCTGCGGTGATCGGGTCGGTCGTGATTCCGTATTCCCCGTCGGGGCCAGCGGAAAAGACGAGGGGACGCATCGACCATGGTTTGACCGTTGCATTATTGACAAAGTTAAGTCCCGAAATCACGTCATAAGCTCCCGCTGAGGAACTGGTGCTGTTGGGCACTGTGGTGTAGGCATAGTCGGATCGGAACAGATCGAATTCATCGGGGATTGTTTTATCAATCGACAACTCCGGATCGAAATAGCCCACAGGCCAGCGGATGAAACCCAATGGATTTCCCCACCCATCCAGAATTTCCCGCAGTCCGTCATTGTCGGTGTCGCCGATATTGGCCGCAGGAATAGCCTCCAGCGCGGGTGAGCCTCCCACAAACGAAGTTGCCATGATCAGGTACAGGCACTCGGCTCCCTGATTGGCAAGGGCGCCGGGGCTATTGAGTGTTAGTCCCACAGGCATGCGGTTACGGTAGGCGGCCAGACGTGATGGAATGTTGTCACCACCATTGAGGAATGTCGCGTTGGGTGAATACCATGACACAGTCATGATTTTCCGCTGGTTCTTCTGATCGCGCGTATTGACCACGTTACCAGAGTTGTCGATCAGCACCTGATTGGTGGCTGCGTACATTTGTGATGGGGCGGTAGTAATGTCCGAGAGACGATCCGGCAGTTCCATCCGCTGCAGGTCTCGAGTCATCATCAATCGGACCCGTGCTGCCTCAGTTGCAAGCACTTCCAAACCCACTTCTCCCGCACCACCATTGACATCAGTGAACATGTCGGGAATCTCAACAGGAAGTTGACGATACTTCAAGTTGGCGTAGCGTTCTGCCAGTACGCTGTCGATCAGTGAAATGATCGTTTTTGTGCGTGACTGTTTCGCTGTCGTCGTTACCCCTGAAATAGCTGTCGTCACCATTGCGCCCATGATCGAAATGATCACGATCACGACGAGAACCTCGACGAGTGTGAATGCGGTTTTCGATCTCTGATGATTCATAGTGACATGCCTCGGGTTTCTTGCGGACAACGACTCAACGGTGCTTATTCCTTCAACTCG
>PKCN01000041.1 GCA_002862205.1 Planctomycetaceae bacterium
CTTCTCAGAACAATGCTTCTCAGAACAATGCTTCTCAGAACAATGCTTCGAATGATCAAGCCTCCTCTCACAAGCATGTGAGTTCGACCAGCCAATGGAATCAGCCAGAAGCCCAGAAGGTCTGGCAGGCAGCTCTTGGCGACCTTGAATCGATGACCGAAGCTTTTGCCCGCATGGTCAGTAAAGTCTTCGCAGTCGGGACTCATCAACTACGACTGGAATTCCCTGCCAATGGAAACTTGGCGATGAAACGTTGCGAATTGCCGGAGCACCGCAACACGATCACAACAGCGGTATCACATCATGCCGGACGCGAGATCATCCTGGACTACTTCCTTGCCGAACCGGTTGCGGACCCCAAGAAAGCCGAGACCCCTGGAAACAAGCCATCCCGTGTCCAGCGGATGCGGGAAATCGAAACAAACGAATTTGTCAAATCCTGCATTGAGCTTTTCAACGCAGAGATTGTTCGCATCGACAGAGTCAACTGAATCAAAACAACAACCCATTCCAACCTCAGAAGGAATCAAGAATGTTTAAAGGACTGGGAAACCTCGGCAACATTGCATCGATGGTGGGAGCTCTTCAACAACTTCCAGAGAAGATGCAGGAACTCAATGAACAGATGAAGTCTGAACGGGTCAGTGCGAGTTCACAGTGCGGGAATGTCCACATTTCCATGAACGGTGTCGGACACGTCGAGGAAGTAAAGATCGAAGGCGACCTGACGGGCTCCAACCTCGAGGATGCGATTCGTGATGCCACCAATGCCGCCGGCGCCGCAGCAAAGAAGCTTTATGCCGAAGCGATGAGTCAGATGGCTCGCGATATGGATCTGAACCTGCCGGGAATCGACAACCTGCTAGCCAATCTGACAGGAGGCGGTTGAGAGGATGAGTGATCATGGTGGCGCGGTTTCCGAGCTGGTCGACCAACTCGGGCGATTACCCGGAATTGGCCGTAAAAGCGCCGAGCGTTTGGCGTTTCATTTACTGAGAGTCAGCGAGACCGAGGCGCTTGCTCTGGCAGAGTCCATCCGTCGTGTCCGGCAGGATGTGCGTTACTGTGCTCAATGCTTCAACTTGTCTGAGAATGAGTTATGCGTGATCTGCGGCGATCATAATCGCGATAGCACACGGCTCTGTGTAGTTGAGCAACCCCGTGATTTGATGAGTCTCGAGCAGGCAGGGATTTTCAAAGGTGTTTATCACGTGCTGCTGGGCCGTATCGCCCCCCTGGATGGCATAGGCCCGGACCAGCTGACCATCGACTCACTTGTCGAGAGAGTCCGAAAGGGAAATTTTGTAGAAATTATAATGGCCACAAATCCAACCGTGGAAGGCGATGGGACCTCGCTGTACGTCAGCAACCTTTTGAGCGAATTTCCTGTAGAAATCACCCGTTTAGCCCGTGGCATCACAGCCGGAAGCGTGTTGGAATATGCCAATCGCGAGATGATTGCCGACGCTTTATCGGGAAGACAAAAGCTATAATTGGAACGGGACTTGCATCGGTGTAGGGGCAGGCAGCTATGATGGTGCATATGCCACCGTGGCAATCATGGATTTCCCTGTCGAGAGAACCTGTCATGCGGATGTCGATGGGCCTTCAGGCCCGACAATTGCAAACCCAAAAGCTGGCCCCCCGGATGATCCAGTCGATGGAGATTCTGCAGCTGCACGCGCTGGCTTTACAGGAACGCATCGAACAGGAGATGAATGAGAATCCGCTGCTTGAACAGCAGGAGGTCGATCCGTTAGTACCGGAGGAGGCCAATGTTGAAGTCCCCACCAAAGACACTCGCAGTGAGAACGAGAAAGAGCTTGTCGTTGATAATGATCACGACAACAAGGAAGACTTCGAACGTTTACAGAACATGGTGTCGGAGCTTCCCAACACCTTCGACGAGTCCTTCCGACGTTCTGCGAACCGGGTGCAGGAGGATGCGGATCGACGACATGACCTGATGGCGAATGCTGTTTCACGCCCCGAATCCCTGAATGACTTCCTGCTGCACCAATTGTCCGAGATGGACATTGATGATCGAATCGAGCAGATTGCCGAGCGGATCATCAGCACTCTCGACGCGCGTGATGGTGGATACTTGCGGACACCGCTCGCTGACCTCTTGCCTGCCGGACACACCGAAGAAGACTTGGAATTGGCCAAACAGGCACTGGCGGTCGTGCAGTCCCTCGAGCCTGCCGGAATTGCAGCACGCAACTTGAGCGAATGCCTTCTCAAGCAGATCAAAGGCTCCTTTTCGCATCACGATGAGATGCGCACCTTAATCGAGTCTCATCTGGAAGATCTAGCGGAAAACCGATTGCCACAAATCGCCAAGAAAACCGGCTATAGCATCGATCTGATTCAGACCGTGCGTGACGAATTGCACGTTCTGAATCCAAAGCCAGGTGCGATGTTCATGGAAACCTACGTCCCGAACGTGACTCCTGACATCATTCTCGAACAGGACGACAATGGAAACTATTGTGTAAAACTGGACGACGACCGAGTGCCAACGCTGTTCATCAGCGAGTACTACCGCAAGCGACTGCAGGATCCCTCAAGCACCCCTGCGGAGCGTGAGTTCATCAAAGGCAAAATCAACAGCGCCCAGTGGTTGATCGATTCAATCGAGCAAAGACGCAGCACCCTCACCAAAGTCGCCCAAGCGATTGTGGAACACCAAAAACGTTTCCTTGATGAAGGCCCCGAAGTCATTGAACCGCTAAAAATGCAGCAAATCGCTGACAAAGTTGGCGTCCACGTGACAACCGTCAGTCGTGCAGTGGACGACAAATGGATTCAGACCCCACGAGGAATCCTACCTCTGAAACGGTTCTTTGTAGGTGGAACCCAAACCGATGACGGCGAAGACGTTGCTTGGGACACCATCCGCTTGAAACTGCAGGAATTGATCGACAAGGAAGATAAAAGCGATCCCTACAGCGACGAAAAGCTTGTCGAAGAGCTCAAGAAAACCGGTATGGCAGTGGCCCGACGCACGGTTACCAAATACCGCAAACGAATGGGGATCCCCAGCAGTCGACAGCGACGTGACTGGTCGCTGTCAAAGAAATAGCGGGTTCTGAGAACAGAACACCGCGAACCAGTCGTTTCTGAGAACAGAACACCGCGAACCAGTCGTTTCTGAGAACAGAACACCGCGAACCAGTCTGCAGCTAACCTGCTCTGCAGACTGGTTCCGTTGAATACTGATGGATCGTGAACACGAAAACATCCTTCATTCCTACACCCGGTTTCTATACCGCCTGCATCACATCCATTTCTTTGGCAAGACGCTTACGTGCGACGTGAAGTCGACGCTTGATGGTTCCCACAGGAGCCTCGAACTGATCACTCATTTCGATCAACGACTTGCTTTGAAGGTAAAACGCCGTAAGCGTTTGTTGATCAAGTGCACCGAGTCGATCAATGCTATTCCTGATCACAGCCGCCTGCTCACGCCCTTGGGCAATATCATCAGGCGAACCAACCGCCAAGCAGGTTGCTTCGAGGGTTTCAGGATCACAAGCGAGCGCCGCGCGACAACGAGTCAGGCGATTGATTGCCATGCGGTGAACAATTCTCCGCAACCAGCCACCAAATGCCTCCGGCACTCGAAGTTGTTGCAGTTTTTGCATCGCTTGAACGAACACATCCTGCGCCAACTCTTCCGCCTCATCAGCGTTATGAACTCGACGCATTGCCAACGCGACAATCGCTGGTCGGTACCTTTCAAACAATTCACCGAATGCTTCCCGATCACCAGCCTGCGCAGCCAGCACTAGTTCGGCTACCGTCTTTTCCCGTACGTTGCTTAAAGTCTCTTCTACCAATTTCATCTTTCGGTTCCTCCGATACCAGCGCACTTCGAAGCATTGCTGCAACAAAGATTGACGCCGGATGTCCGCTCCTGAGCCAGAAGCGTTCAATATGGCTGTTGCACGTATTGCAATACGTGGTTTTTCTGTCTCTTGGAATTTGCCGTTCACGATGCCGGAGTCTTTGACATCCGACTGATGCAAACTGACAAATGGATGACAACCGCGATCCAAAGCATCGATAATCGATGTTGCGAATCATGAGGCCGCCGGAGTTGGGAACACCTGTATCGCAACCGGTCCGAGACTCAAGTCTCGATGTCGTTTGACATCAGGACTTCAATCCTGTTTCGGCTGGCCCACGGGCACCAACAACGAGCGTGAGAACAGGGGACCGCCCAATCAGGCGTTTCTGGTTCCCACCGAACAGTTCGCGTCGGCCCTGAGGGGCTGAAGACACAAACTGCCGCGTTGACTGCCTATGTATCCCGCATATTGCCTGCCCGTGTCGCCCACGGGCGACATAAACAGGGCACCGAAATAGTCAGGCACACCCAGAGAATTCCGCTGTGGACATAAATGGAGCCTCATATCGTTGACGAACGACATAACGGCCTCGATTTCACGGACTGTGGTTACAACCACGGGGCGTGTTACGGCAGTAATGACTTGTTCGAAACGCATTTGAACCTCCAAGGGCACCTTCTACGGTGCGAGAGCGGAGTACAGAAAATTAGTGAATTCGATGTTGAATCAAAAGATTCAGACATCCCCTTCCGACCTCAAGGGTATACCAGAGAGGTCGCCAAGGCCAGTGAAACCACGACCAAACGCGGGATCAAAGCCGATTGAAGGCATCGGTTCAATAGACGCTTCAGGCAAACCTAGGTTCGTTGAAAAAGCCAAAAAATTTTAAACCAGGAGATTGCAATGGTCCAAAATGGAAAATTAATGGACCTGCAACAGCGGGTTTCTGTCGGAATCACCTCCGTCACGGATCTGATTTGGCCGCCGTCATGCCCACTCTGCAACGATTCGCCGCCAGCAGTCACAGGGAATTCAACCGAATTCTGCAGCTGCTGTGCAGCAGCTCTGTCCGAAAGTGAAGCATTGGCTCGATTGGCATGCCGACGTTGCGGCGTGCCCCCACCCCAGGCCTCAACCAGCCCTGAGAACTCCGATTCACTTGCTTACGTCGAAACTCTGGAATCAAAAAAGGAAGCTCATTCCCGCACCCCACACGTCAAAATCAGATCTGCGTCTGCGGCAAATGGGTCCGAATCGAGCGTACACGCCAGAACCGGCAAGCACCCGAACCAATCTTTTTGGGCCCCCCCCGCCAAGTGTCTTCATTGCCACAACCAGAACTTTACATTCAAGACCATTTTACCTCTATGGCTTTATCGAGACCGGGTCCGAGCGGCTGTGCTGGCGGCCAAACACGCGCATCAAACGGCCCTAGGGGCGGCTCTGGGCCGTCGTTTGGGAACAAGGGTGCTGGAAGTGCAGGGCCGATCATGTGAGTTTGACCTCGTGACCTTCGTTCCATCGCATTTCACCCGACAATTCGCGAGGGGGGGAAATGGAAATCAAGTCATTGCCGAAGAAGTGGGCAGGACTCTTGGGGTGGAGTGCCGCAAACCACTCAAAATCACAAGAAGAATCCGCAAACAGGCTTGGCTGGGTGACCAGGCACGGATTGGGAATGTCAGCGGTGCGTTTTCCTTAAAAAAAAGCTATGCTTGGGGTAGAGTGTCAAGGCTGACAGGAAAACGCATTCTGTTGATCGATGACGTGATGACGACCGGAGCGACGGCAAACGAGATTTCTCGCGTTCTGTTGGCAGCAGGCGCCCACGATGTCTGTTTAGCGGTAGTTGCCCGAGCCATACGGTCCTGAAAACCAGTTACCCAAAGTTCCGTGATCTAATCAAGCCAGCCATGGCAAGGCGAAAGCAGACCACAGTACCAACTCAAATTTTGCTCCAGTCCAGATCCTACATCCAGTTCAACCGAGTTCATTGACCTGACAAATAAACTGACCTGACCAGTCAACTGACCCGACAAATCAACTGACCCGATAACCGCAATGAGTCGCATCGCTCAGGCAGAGACAAACTGACCGGTTGACTTGATTTCAACGGAACAAAACAAGACCGGGAAAGCAAAATACCGCGCACGAAAGCACCATGGATTCGAAAAGCAAAAAGGCGAAGAGCACCCCACCACGAAGCGGTAGTTCGCGACGAGCGATCCTGCGTGGTTTGGGGATTGTCCTGCCACCCCTGCTGACGATCGTTGTTCTGATCTGGGCTTGGAACACAATCGAAACCTATGTGCTTCGACCGATCGAATCAGGCGTGCAGCATGCGATTGTGTGGAGCATTCCGGACAAGACATTCAGCGATCTGCCCAAGGGTGCAATCGCGAACAGCGTTGGCAAAACCGATGGATTTCTCTACAACGGCACCGAGTACATCCCCGGGCCGACGGGCCGTCGCTACTTGCCTGACTATGTCAAGAAACTAGTCGATGACCAGAGCGACTATTTCGGGGCTTACTCCCCACCGCCAACCAGTGCCAATGCTTATTGGCATCGCTACGTCCAACTCAGATACATGCCTCGGTGGCAAGTTGTTCCAATCTTCGTTTGTGTATTCACAATCGTACTCTACTTCCTGGGACGTCTGTTCACGCTTGGAATGGGACGCTGGTTTGTCAAAGGCTTTGACCATGCCATTTTGAGCATTCCCGTGGTCAACAAGGTGTACGGAAGTGTCAAACAAGTGACTGACTTTGCGTTCAGTGAGCGAGATATCGAATTCAATCGTGTTGTTGCCATCCAGTACCCAAGAGAAGGAATTTGGTCACTTGGCTTTGTCACAGGAGACAGCATGCGGGAAATCGCGGAGGCAACGGGCGAGCAGATGCTGAGCGTTCTGATGCCTACCAGTCCGATGCCAATGACAGGCTTCACTGTCACAGTCAAGAAAAGTGAAGCCATTGATTTGAACCTGACCGTGGATGAGGCGATTCAATTCGTTGTCAGTTGTGGCGTGGTCGTTCCCAACCAACAGCGGGTCGACACTCTGGTCGCGAACCACAAATCTGACACCACAGCACCTGCAGCGATCCTTCCGCCGAACATCAACGATGACTTCTCGGAGCCGACCTCCCAGCCACAATCGTGAGTACTCCTGGCGGCAGAGTAGAACAGCTGGAAGGCAGAATCGCCCAAACACAGGTGTGAAATCGGGGCCATCTGGCCGGCCGCGGTCTCGGCCCCAGTTCTGGGAACTTCGGCAGGGCTAGTTCGAGAGCCCACCCATGCCTCTCTAAATGACCCAGATTCCCGATCTCCGGCCCCGCAACCGAGAACAAGCCTACCCGAATAGCCATCTCTGCGGGTATCCTATCGATATGGCGGTAGACTTTAGCGAATCGATTCTCTCCCCCACCTTGCTGCTCTGGCTCGGTGGCGTGTTAATCGCTGCAGTTCTGATGTTGAGCTTGATGAATCGACGCCGTACGAACCTCACTGACAGCCTGCGTGAGTTCGTTGACAAGAACAACCCGGTGGCAGGCGATTCGCCGCCCTCTGATGACGACACATCAGATTGACCGGGACGTGCTCTGCAGCACCTGAGACTTGTTCAGCATACAGCTGAACAAGCGAGACCCTAGATTGCTTGTGAACATGGAACAGATGAACAAACGCGTTTACATAAAGACTGTCGGCTGCCAGATGAATGTTCTGGACAGCGAGATGGTCATCGCTGACTTGAAACGCCATGGCTACACCGTGGTCGATACGCCCAAGGAAGCCGACTGCGTTCTTTACAACACATGCAGCGTGCGTGAGCACGCCGAGGAAAAAATTTACAGCGCACTCGGAAAAATTCGACAGACAAAAGAGCAGCAACCAGACAAGCTGATCGGTGTGATGGGGTGCATGGCACAGAAAGATCAGGAAATCGTCTTCAAGCGTGCTCCTTACGTCGACATGGTCATTGGCCCAGGTCAACTGCACCGAGTACCAGACCTGATCGAGAAAGTCCGCTCAGGCGAAGGCCGGCAAATGGCTGTCTCGCTAAAACGCAACGAAGGTTCTCAGGCTGTCATCGCCCGGAGTCACGAAACGTTTGATCCCCTACGTGATCCCTCGATGCGTCCCACTCCTTTTCAGGCCTACCTGCGAATTCAGATTGGCTGTGACAAATTCTGCACTTATTGCGTTGTCCCAAACACTCGAGGTCCAGAACAGGGACGGTCACCTCAACAAATCGTCTCAGAAGCTCGGATTCTGGCAGAACAGGGATGTCGTGAGATCACACTCCTGGGCCAGACAGTCAACAGCTACAAGTTCAAAAATGAAGATGGTTCGACCACTGACATGGCCAATCTACTTGAGCAACTGCAACCCATCGAAGGGCTCGAACGCATCAAGTTCGTAACGAACTACCCGAAGGACATGACCGAACGCCTGCTATGCACGATACGGGACCTGCCAAAAGTCTCCCCCTATCTTCATGTTCCCGCACAGAGTGGTTCGGACATCGTTCTGAAACGAATGAAACGCGGGTACACAGTTGCCGACTACATGGAGATGTTTGAACGCATTGAGCGAATTCTTCCCGAAGCAGCCATCAGCAGTGACTTCATCGTTGGCTTCAGTGGCGAAACAGAAGAAGACTTTCAAAAGACGATAAAACTGGTCGAGAGATGCCGGTTCAAGAACAGCTTCATTTTTCAATATAGCGTCCGTCCCGGCACGAAAGCGGCAGAACGCCTGCCCGACGACATCCCCAGAGAGGTCAAGGTTCGACGCAACAATGAGTTGCTGGCCGTTCAGGATCGCGTCGCGAAAGAAGACAATCAAAAACTGATCGGACAGACAGTGAATGTTCTCGTGGAAGGTCCAAGCAAGAAAGGCTTGAAATCTCTGGAAGGTGCCGTTGTTCAAATGACCGGCCGCACCCATTGTGACCGCATCGTTGTTTTTGATGGCAATCGTCGTCAGGCTGGGCAGTTCATGAAGATCCACATTGATGATTGCAGTAGCCACACGCTGGTCGGACGTGTGGAAACGGTTGATGTTGTCACCATTGGCGGGCTGTCATAAGTAGAAAGCTCCACGTTTACTGCCGGCTGATTGCCCGACTTTCTATCATTCACTAACACGCGACTTTGATTCACACCGAGAGTGGAGCCTGCTCTGAATACCACAACCACTGCTTCCCCCATCGAGTGCCAGACACTCTCCAATGGATTGACCGTTCTGGTTCAATCCATGCCATGGCTGCGAACGGCGGCGCTTTCCTTGAATCTACACGCCGGCGTGCACCGGGAACCCGCTAGTCTTGGTGGTCTCAGCGGGATGGTGTGCGAGATGATTCAGCGAGGTGCAGGTCAATACGGCAGTCGCGATCTCGTAGCTGCTCAGGACAACCTGGGTATTGACCGCAACTCTGGCGTAAGCACAGCATTTGTCTCGTTCGGCGCCGCGATGCCAAGCGAGTCGCTGAAAGCAGCAATTTCGTTATATGCCGACATTGCACGCAAACCGCATCTTCCACAGGACCAGTTGGAGGATGCCCGCATGATGGCGGTGCAGGAGTTACGTGCAATGCAGGATGAACCGACGCACCGGGTGATGCGTCGCCTGCGTGAACTGCACTACGGAGAAATTTTGGGACGTTCGAATTATGGGACGGAAGACGGGATTCAAAACATCACACAGGAAGACATCCGCGATTTTTACCAGACCAACTATCACGCGACAGGCGGTATTCTCTCGATCGCGGGCAAGGTAGACGCGGCCGAGGTGATCGACTGGGCCGAAGCAGCCTTTGGCGACTGGAAAACCGGTGAACTCCACGAACTTCCCTCACCGCAAGGAACCGCCAGTTACGAACATTTTGAATCAGCATCCAGTCAAACTCACATCGGTTTCGCATTTGACGCAGTCCCCTACAGCCACCCGGATTACTTCAAACTCCGCGCGGGCATGGGTATCCTGAGTGACGGCATGAGCAGCCGACTTTTTGATCGCGTTCGCGAAAAACGGGGTCTTTGCTACACCGTCACCGCCAGCTGTCATTCCCTGAAAAATGGCGGAGGCGTCTTTGGCTACGCTGGAACCACACCAGAGCGTGCCCAGGAAACACTTGATGTCACAATCCGCGAAATCGAAAATCTGCTTGCGGATCTTGAAATCAGTGAACTCCAGCGTTGGAAAGTCCGCATTGAAAGTGGCTTGATCATGGAGCAGGAGTCAAGTGCTTCGCGAGCCTCCTCCATGGCTTCCGACTTCTACCAACTGGGTCGCCCTATGACGACAGTTGAACTGGAAACCCTCATTGAGTCACTCCAACTGGACGACATCCGCAACTACTGGTCGGCCAACCCACCCCAAGATTATCGAATTGTAACTCTTGGTCCAAATCCGTTGACGATTCCCGAATCCCCCGAATCCACTGCAGTCTAAAGATGCCCGAGTTTCGCGAAACTACTCTCTCGAATGGACTGCGTGTCGCAGCAGAAATTGATGGACGCGGGTACTCCGCAGCTTTTGGGTACTTTGTCCGCGCAGGCTCTCGCGATGAAGTTGATCGAGAGTCAGGACTCAGCCACTTTCTTGAACATATGATGTTCAAAGGAACACAACTTCGATCAGCAGCAGATGTCAATCGTGAACTCGACGAACTGGGGGGGCAGAGCAATGCCTACACCAGCGAGGAACAGACGGTTTACTATGCGACGGTGCTGCCAAAGTTCCAAGACCGCCTGATCAATCTGCTGACCGACATGCTCAGCCCAACCTTGGACGAAAATGAATTCACAACCGAAAGACAGGTGATTCTCGAGGAAATTGCAAAATACGAAGATCAGCCGCCTTTCGGTGCCTTTGAAAGAGCGATGGAAGTCCATTTCGGCCCTCGTGGCCTGGGACGTCGCATTCTTGGGACAACCGAGTCGATCAAGACAATGGAAGTGGGAACCATGCGTGACTACTTCAACAGACGCTACCGCCCCGAAAACATTGTCCTTGCTGCAACCGGCAACATCGACTTTGACGCCTTGGTCGCACAAGTTGACCAACTCACACAAGGCTGGTCACAGCGACCTGAATCTGCAACGCCAACAAGTGATCCAGATGGTTCCGTCCCCTCTGGAATTTCGCTGGAACCACGGATCGTGACCTCCGACGCCCAACAGGCTTATCTGGTTGGCATTTCCCCAGGACCAAGCAGCACCAGCGATGATCGTTACGCAACCAGGGCACTGGGCTCAATCATGGGTGACGAGGGTGGCAGTCGTCTGTTTTGGGAATTGATCGATTCTGGTCGAGCAGAAGTTGCCACTCTATGGCCACATGAATTCATGAATGAGGGTGCGTGGTTCACCTATATGATTTGCGCACCAGAAGATGCAAAGTCAAATCGACGCCTGATGCAAGAGATCATCCAAAACACAATCGACAACGGCATCAAAGCAGAGGAATTGAAACAGACACTCAGCAAGGCGACCGCCGGAGCTATCATGCAATCAGAACGCCCGAGCAATCGTCTGTTTGGGATCGGAAGCCGCTGGCTTACATGCAGAGAATACCTGAGCACAGATGATGCGCTGGATTGTTTACGGAGCATCACGATCGAAGATGTCGAAAAGGCAGCGAAGAAATACCTGACGACCGATGCAACAGAAATCATTGCCGCCGCCGAGGATGCGCCAGCAATCCACTGAACCCGGTGGCCAATGAAATTCTGGGCCACTGCCCGGTAATTCACTGCCCGGTAATCCACTGCCCGGTAAGCCAGAAACACTCAACAATCCAGAAACACTCAACCCAGATTGTGCAGCAGACCAGTACTGTCACCAAAACGGCGTTCTTTCACTCCCATCTGCTTCATCATCCATAGATAAAGGTTACAAAGGGGCGTTCCATTCTTGTAACGGATGTGGCGTCCTGTCCTGATACGCCCACCAGCTTTGCCAGCCAAGATAATTGGTAGATCGTCATGGTTGTGCCGATCACCGTCACTGATACCACTACCATAAACAAGCATGGAATTGTCCAACAAGGTCTTACCGTTATCTTCCAAAATTGAATCCAGTCGTTTCAGCAAATAGCTGAACCGGTCAATCTGAAAGCGATTGATCTTCGCAATATTGGCCTGCTTTTCTTTACTCTTCCCGTGGTGTGAGAGCGAATGGTGCCCCTGAGAGACCTCGATTTCCGGGTAGCTACGATTCGATCCTGCATTGGTGAACATGAACGACAGGATTCTGGTACTGTCGGTCTGCATCGCCAAAGCAACCATGTCCAACATCAGTTCAGCATGCTGACCGAGTTCCCTTGGGACACCACTGGGGCGAGGATAATCAGGCACACCATCCTCAGAGAGTCTCAGGCGATCGGCACCTGCGAGTCGTTTCTCGACATCACGGACCGAATAGAGATACTCATCCAATTTCCGCTGATCAACAGCCGGCAATTTTCGATGCAGGTCCTTCGCATCTTCCAACACAAAATCCAACACACTCTTGCGATATTTCTCACGAACGCTTCTTGCCCGTCGCGTTGATTTTTCAGTCTGACCTCCAAACAACCGGTCAAATACAGCAGCAGGGTCGATCTCCTTTGCGACCGGATTGGTCGCTCCACGCCAAGACATATTCGATGCATAAGCACAACTGTATCCACTATCGCAGTTCCCGGCTTGGGCGCTTGCTTCCAATCCCAACTCCAGTGAAGCAAAGCGAGTCGCATCCCCCACCTGCTCCGCGGTTGCCTGATCCACCGAGACTCCATTCTGGATATCGGCGCCATTGGTCTTGCGTGGATGAGCTCCTGTCAGAAATGACGCAACACTGCGGGCATGATCACCACCGCCATCACCATGGGCTTTCGCGCCATCGAGTGCCAATCCGGAAAGAACATTCAATGATTTACGGTGTTCGGCAAGCCTTGCCAGCGTTGGTGGCAACTCAAAGCGAGTACCATCTTTGGTCGGCGTCCAGTCCGGCATATGCATTCCATTGGGCACATAAAAAAAACCCATTCGGAGCGGCATTTCATTTTCCCGCCCCGCTGCTGACAGCAACCGGGTTTCTGACATGGCAGCCAGCACCGGAAGTGCAACGGTTGTTCCCAACCCTCGCAAGACAGTTCGCCGCGAAAGCGTGTTAGGCATCTTCATTCCCGGTACCCCTGTTTTTGAAAAGGATCACTGTTGATAATCCCGGCAATCAAATAGGCAAATTTATAATCATGCTGCTGGGCTTCCAAAACAATCTGGTCCACAGCGCATTTGTCGTAATACTCTGTGCCACGGCCAATCGCATAGATCAATAGTTTCTCCGCCAAACACCTGGTGAATTGATCTTTTCGTTCCGTGACCAGCATCTCTCGCAGCTCTCCAACTCCCCGGAACTTCGTGCCGTCAGGGAGTTTACCCGAGGCATCAATTTCCTCGCCACCCTCACGATCACGCCACAATCCAACGGCATCGTAATTCTCCAGTGCAAAGCCGAGAGGATCCATCATATTGTGACAGGCTGCACAAGCGGGATTCGCTCGATGCTGTTCCATTCTCTCTCGAAGCGTGCCAGTGAGTCTTGCTTTTTCCAGCTCAGGAACATTCGGCGGCGCGGGTGGGGGTGGCGTGTTGAGCAGGTTTTCGAGAATCCACTTGCCACGTTTCACAGGACTGGTCCGGGTGGGGTCGCTGGTCACCGTGAGAATGCTTGCCTGAGTGAGCAATCCACCGCGCGGCGTTCCTTCCAGCGAAACTCTGCGAAACGCTGGACCTTGGACTCCGGCGACGCCGTAAAACTTTGCCAGTTGCTCGTTGAGATAGGTAAATTGCCCATCCAACAAAGTCGTCACGGGCAAATTACCTCGCATGACTCCGGCAAAAAAAGTCAACGTTTCACGACGCATCAACTCTCTAATCTCATCGTTAAACACGTCAAATTTTCTGGCGTCAGGCCGGACCTGATCCAAATTGCGCAACTGGAGCCATTGACCCGCAAAATTTTTGACAAAACGATTCGCCCTTGGATCCCGCAACATGCGAGCGATTTTATCAAGCAACCGCGCGGGCTCACGGAGTTGCCCACGATGGGCCAACAACAACAATTCATCATCTGGCATGCTGCTCCACAGGAAATATGAAATCCGTGTTGCAAGTTCATATTGCGTGACGAGGGGCATCTTTCCCTGTGCATCCACCGCCTTCGGTGTTTCAACCTTGAACAGAAAATGTGGTGACACCAGGACTGCCTGAATCGCAACCTGGATGCCCTCCTCGAATCGACCTGAGTCAGCGCGTACTTGAGCCGCCAGTTCCACCAATCGCTCGACTTCCTGCGACGACGCCGGACGTCGGAAAGCACGACTGGCAAAACGTCCAAGGATTTCCGCGCTGGCTTGGTCTGGCGAAACCTTACCTCCCGGTGTCACAAAGATCAACTTTTGATGACTGGCCGGAATTTTGGCGTCCGCTGTGATGAGCGCTCGTTTTTCCACCCCGCGTAGGTTCACGTGATGGAGATGGAGATTCCTATCCGCCTTTTTGGGGACGTAATAATCATTAATGAAACTGATCTCGACTCTGCGGGTTCCACGAACCAACCGTAGACGCAACTCAAAATCTTCTACCGTCTCCTTGGGTACCTCAATCACCTTGCGAAGCCTACCGCTATCGACCCTCATTTTGACAGGTTCATCACCACCCTGATCGCCGCTTGCGGCAATCGTCACGGTATAGGTCGCCGTGAAAGGCACATCACACTCCAATGCCACCGTGCCATGACTGGACAGCGTCACTCGCCCGCTTCCGGCTCCATATTTACTTGCACCAATCAATTTCGAAGGATCCTGATCCACTTCGAAAACACGCGACGGCGGAGGCGTATAAATCGCTTCCCCCGTAATCACCTCGGCTGCATCAAGATACTTTTCAATCAACAATGGAGGCATTGAAAGAACGTCTCCGATGTTGTCAAAACCATACCCCACATCATCTCCCGGAAAACCTTCAGATGCTTCGTAGTCGACACCTGTCAGATCACGAACCGTGTTGCGATATTCCGCACGGTTCAAACGGCGTAGTGCAACCTTACCGGCATTTGGATTACTGACACAATCCACGGAGTTGACCAAACCGTCCAACAGAGTCAGCAACTGGTTTCGTGTTTCTGCGGCAAGAGTCTCACCGTCCTCGGGAGGCATCGTCCCCAAACGCACCTGAGCCATGGCCCGTACCCAGACACCTCGATCCTTTTTTATCTCTGCTGCCGTTCGGTACTTTTCCAATTCAACCTCGCTGCCTGGTCCATGGCAGTCGTAACAGTAAGTACGCAGAAGCGGTGCCAACTGAGCACGAAAAGCAGCGGCATCCTTGGCATCATCAGCGCGCACGACACCGCATGCTGCGACCACAAAGGCGGCACAGCTCAGCTTCAAACCGACTGACTTTCTGAAATACATGAATGAATTGGGAATCATACTCTGGTGTTTGAAAAACAAACCAAACCGGTCTTAAGCTGACACTCAGCTCACCATCAACATCACCCCCCAGCGACTGAGCACCAGTTGCCAACGGGGTCCTACGGCATAACCCATTCTACTCATGGCAACCCCAAGGAGAACTGTCAGCGAAACACCGAACTGCGGAAATTTGAAAAACGTGGCACCTTCATCCTGCTGATCCCCCTTTTGACTGATGTCATCCGGAGAACCCCTCAGGAAATTGGCATATCACAGCCAATCCCAGCCAACATTTGATTGATCGGAAACGGGTTCCTTTGCTCGACGAGTTCAAAACGCTCACGATCCTGAATCTCATGATCCTGAAAGCGCACCCATCAACACGCAGCTAGTCGACAGATCGTGTACGCGAAGGGTTGCCTACCTTTTCGCCGTCGAATCCCCGTCTTCGATCCCACCATGCTTACTTTTCGGCCCCCCCCCTCCGCAATGTCGGCGTTGTTTTTGCAGCATGTCTGGTCGCCTTTTCAATCAGCCACGCACACGGCGATTTGGTTGACTATCAAAAACAGATTCAGCCCCTCCTGCAACAACATTGCTATAAGTGCCACGGCCTGGAGACACAGGAATCTGGAATTCGCTTTGACCGCCGTAGTGCGCTGCTGCGTGGGGGCGACACCGGTCAGCCTGCCATCGTCGCCGGTGATCCGACAAAAAGCCACCTGCTCGCTGTTCTGTCTCCGGAATCTGAAGCTCGGATGCCACCCGATGGCCCCTACCTGACTCTGGCTGACATCAGGATGCTGAAACGATGGATCAGTGAAGGTGCGAACTGGCCGGATCAGATGCACCTGAAAGCAAGTGATGTCACTTCCGACCATTGGTCCTTGCAGCAAATCAAACGCAAGATTCCCCCCGCGGGAACAACCGTCAACCCGATTGATACCTTTATCGATGCACAACTAGAAACTGCAGGCCTCCAACGATCCGACCGTGCTGATCCCATCACCCAATTACGCCGCCTGCATCTGGTACTTACAGGGCTCCCTCCAACTCCGCAGGACCTACAGAGATTCCAGGACAATCCCGGGAAAATCGATGCAGCCTATGCTGCAGCAGTTGAGCGTTTGCTCGACTCGCCACACTATGGTGAACGCTAGGCCCAACACTGGCTGGATGTCATTCGATGGGCAGAAACGGTCGGCTTTGAAACGAACCTTGAGCATCCCAATGCGTGGCCGTACCGTGACTGGGTCATCAACGCACTCAACGCAGACAAACCATACAACCAATTCATTTTTGAACAAATCGCTGGTGACACTGTCGGCCAAGACGCCGCGTTGGGTTTTCTCGTCGCTGGCCCTGCCAACCTGCCAGGACAAGTAGGCCGCGATGAAACGCAATGAGGCAGGCGTGTCAGGATGAATTGGATGAGGTTATCCGTACGGTATCTCAGCGTGTGCTTGGACTGACCATCGGATGCGCGCGTTGCCACAACCACAAATTTGATCGGATTTTGCAACGTGATTACTACGCCATGCAAGCCATTTTCGCGGGACTCGCTTATGGAGAGCGACGCCAACGGGGCCCTAAAAATGATGCATGGCAGGCGCAGTTACCAGAATCGCAGGAAAAGCTGAATCAACTTCTGCAAGAGCGCAAAAACTTACAAACCAAACTTGGCTTGGATGCATCTGTCAACAATGTACAGACAGAGAGATTCGTTGCTGTAGACGCTCAAGCAGTGCGAATGACAATCTTGGCAACCCAGAATGGCAGCCCCTCATCACTATATGAATTCGAGGCATGGTCAACGGCCAGCGAGAACCGTGCACCAGTGAATGTGGCCTTGGCAAAAGAAGGCTCTACGCCCAGTGCCTCCAGCTTTGCATTGGCAACCAGACGCGACACTTTGACAACCTGACAGACGGAACGATTGGTCGGCGACAAGCCTTCCGATGGGTTGCAGCGGAGCAGGGTCCAGCGTGGATCATCATTGAATTTCCCCAACGGACAGAGATTGATCGGATCGTCTTCCGTCGTGGCAACAGCATCCCGGTCAACTACAAACTTGAATATCGCACCTCTCGCGATGCATCATGGATCCTGCTTTCAGACACCACTGGCAGATTGCCGCGGGAAGACGATATCCGGAAAGCTGAGGAACTCCGTCTGGCAGAAGTCAGCGTGGCGGAGGCTCAGAAGATTTCAAAAAATTCAGCATTGATCCGAGCGGCACGATCAGCAGTCGGCCGACTTGCATCGGGTCCCCGCGTCTTTGCGGCAAGCTTTGACAAGAAACCCGACTCAACATGGCAACTGAGCCGTGGTGATCCGATGCAGCGTATGCAACAAATCGAGCCGGGAATTCCGCGAGTAATGGGAGACCTGAAGCTTGACATGGCTCATCCGGAAATTGAACGCCGCACCGCACTGGCGAAGCACCTGACCGAGCCTGATCACCCACTCACCGCTCGCGTGATTGTCAATCGCGTTTGACAACATCATTTTGGTCAGGGACTCACAGACACGCCATCGGATCTAGGCGTCATGGGTTCCACGCCGACCCACCCTGACTTGCTGGACTGGCTAGCGGACACCTTCCTGCAAGACGACTGGTCGCTTAAACGGTTGCACCGTCGCATCGTCATGTCTGAGACATTCCGTCAGAACAACCGCCCTAACGACAAGGCAATCGCATTTGATGCTGACGCTCGTCTGCTTTGGCGATTCCCCCCACGAAGAATGGAAGCAGAGGCAATCCGTGATTCCATCCTGCAAACGAGCGGAAAACTGAATCTGACCAGTGGTGGCCGAGGCTTCAGCCTCTTCAAGCAGCGTGGCGGTCTTTCTGGCTACGAACCCATTGAAACATTTGACGAATCGGGATGGCGTCGAATGATCTATACCCACAAAATCCGAATGCAATCAGTCGATATTTTCGGGTCCTTTGACTGCCCAGATGCCGGCCAAATGAGACCAAAACGCACACAATCAATTACTCCGATGCAAGCTCTGAATCTTTTCAACAGCACGTTCATGACACGCCAGGCACAGTTCTTCACCGAGCGGATTCAAAACATGCCTGAGAATACAACGGCATCGCAAACCCGAAATGCTTTTCTAATCGCCCTGTCGCGCCCTCCCACAGCCAACGAGCAGATCGCGATGGAAGAACTGGCAAAAGAGCAGGGACTCATGCAGTTGTGCCGAATTCTGATGAACACAAGCGAGTTTCTTTACATCCCATGACGAAAAATCCACAGCCGCTTACCGCCCCATCGATGAATCGTCGCCGAGTGCTATCTGGCGTTTCCGGTGGTTTAGCCAGCATTGCGCTCCACTCGCTACTTAGCAAATCAAGTGCAGCCGATGACAGAAATGCCTCGCCAGAAAAGAGCACTGCAGGTCGCCTTACCATTGCCCCGGCTAAACCTTACGAACCACGTGCACCGCATTTTGCAGCAAAGGCTAAAAATGTAATCTTTGTATTCTGCAGTGGGGCCATTAGCCATGTCGATACATTCGATTTCAAGCCGCAACTCATCAAACACGATGGCAAACCACTGCCTGGTAATGAAAAACTGGTTTCGTTTCAGGGACCCAATGGCAACCTGACAAAACCGTTGTGGAAGTTTCGCCCACGAGGTGAATCAGGCAAGATGATCTCTGATCTGATCCCGCACATTGGCGGCATGGCGGATGACATTTGCTTCCTGCACTCACTCACCAATAAATCAAACACCCATGGTCCAGCAGGAAATGTCATTAACACGGGATTCACGTTTGACGGTTTCCCAAGCATGGGTGCATGGATCAATTGCGCACTGGGGACCGAAAATCGGAATCTACCGGCATTTATTGCAATCGAAGACCCAAGAGGGATGCCTCAATCTGGCCCCAACAATTGGGCCGGAGGATTCCTGCCTGCCGCTTTTCAAGGCACGCCTCTGAGCACGACCCAACTGATCCGATACCTCAACCGCCCTTCTGGGATCAGCGCCGAGCGAGACTCGGAGGCCCGTAAAGCATGGCGTTTCCTCGAAAAACAACGCCAACAGATATTCAAAGGCGACCAACAACTTGCAGCACGAATGGCAAGCTACGAACTGGCAGCACGAATACAACTGCACGTACCGGAGGTCATGCAGGTTGCAGACGAACCGGAATACATCCGCAAGCTTTACGGTGCAGACAGTGACAACAGCACCAAGGCTGCGTTCGCCAACAACTGCATCCTTGCCAGGCGTCTCGTTGAAAGTGGCGTCCGCTTCGTGCAACTGTTCAACGGCGCCTATGCATCTGGGGGACGCCTGAATTGGGATGCTCACAGCAATATCAAATCACAATACGACATCCACGGCGACATCCTTGACCAACCAGTCGCAGGGCTGCTTCAGGACCTGAAACAACGTGGACTTCTGGACTCGACTCTGGTCATCTTTGCGACCGAATTTGGCCGCATGCCAATGTTTCAAGCAGGCACGTTTGGCCGCGACCACAACCCACTTGGATTCACATGCTGGCTTGCAGGTGCGGGTGTCAAAAAAGGTTTCAACCATGGAACCACCGACGAATTTGGATTCCGTGCGCAGGAAAACGTTCTGACGGCACACGATCTCCACGCTACAATTCTGCACTTATTGGGCCTACGTCACAAAGAGCTAAACGTGTACCACAATGGGATCCAACGCAGACTTACTGATGTGCACGGAAAAGTGATTCATCAAGTTCTTGCCTGATGATCTGACATCAGCACCACACTACAAAAAAAGCCGCTGCGAACGCAGCGGCTTTTACTCTCAAGATTTATCATGCAGCTACACGATCATTTTGCTGAGAACTTGAACACCGTAGTAGTGCGATACTCCTCACCCGGCTTTAAGATGGTTGAAGGAAAATTCTCCTGATTCGGGCTATCGGGATAATGCTGTGTTTCAAGGCAGAACCCGCCCCGGTGCACGTACGGTTTCCCTGACTTGCCCTTCAAGCGACCGTCAAGAAAATTCCCGCAGTAAAACTGGATTCCTGGTTCAGTTGTCATAATCTCCATGACTCGCCCGGTGGTGGGTTCGTGAACAGAGGCTGCCATGGAGAGCCCATCACCTTCACGGTTGAGTACAAAGTTATGGTCAAATCCAAGACCAAACTCCAACTGCTCGTCCTTCTTGCCAATGTCACGTCCAATTGACTTTGCTGCAGTAAAGTCAAATGGCGTACCCGTCACAGAGGTCATTTCACCGGTAGGAATCGAGGTAGAATCCACAGGTGTGTATTTGGATGCATTGATCATCAGTTCGTGGTCAAGGATATTTCCTTCGCCCTCACCCTTGAGATTGAAGTAGGAGTGTTGGGTCAAATTGACTGGCGTCGCTTTGTCTGTGGTTGCCAGATAATCGACGATCAATTCGTTCGCATCGGTGAGTTTATAGGTCACTTTGATCGAAAGATTTCCTGGGTAACCTTCCTCTTTGTCCTTGGCGAGATAGCTCAGTTCCAAACCAGACCAGCCCTTCCCACCAACCAACTCAGCATCCCAAACCACCTTGTCGAATCCGATGACTCCGCCATGCAAATGGTTTGGGCCGTTGTTCGTCGCCAGAGAATAGGTTTCGCCGTCGATCGTGAACTCGCCGTTTGCAATCCGGTTGCCATAACGACCAACGATTGCTCCAAAATAGGGCTTGTCCACAGCATTGATGTAATCTTCAACACGATCATAACCAAGGGTAATATCGCCAAGTTTTCCATTTCGGTCTGGCACAAGAATGGCGGTCACGATCGCGCCATAATTCGTGACTTTGACTTGCATGCCAGATTTGTTTGTAAACGTGTACAGTTTGATCGCGTCAAAATCTGTAACCCGTTGAGCCTGAGCAGCGCTGGCGAGAACAGCGAAGCAGACAAGAACAGCGAGCAGTTTCTTCATGGTGCTATTTCAAAGTAGGAGTGAAATCGGGGAGGCGGACGTCAGGCAAGGGCACACAAGCCCGCCCCGACCAGACCGTTCGTGAATGGGTAGCGCCATAGTGTCGACTACAGACCGCCCAGAATCAATGCGCTGCGGGATGGCAAACGCAGAAAGTTTACAAAGCCAATGTGACCCAAAAACCGCTCAAAACGAGCATCAAACGTGCCCGGCCAGCAGACTCAGATTCAGTCGACGCGGGACAAAATCACCTGATAAGGATCACCTTTACGTCCCTTAATCGAAGAACGAACGCGGACCTCCGCGTCGCCTTGAGCTACAGACACCCCCGGAATCACTAACCTGGTTTGACCGGCTTTGAGTGTGCCGCTGCGTGTCACAGGTCCGATTGACAAGCTAATCTCCATCGGGCCCACCGGTTGACTGAACACCACCTCAGCATTGAAAGTTGCAGGGCGTTCCACGTTTACCAGCCAAACTCCTGAAACCCCCCACCCCTCTGCGTTGCTGACCCGCCAATCCTGCAACGTCAACGAACTGACCAATTCCTTGTCAGAACCGATGACCATCCGCGGTGGCGCGTAGTTGTCGCTTCGGGTCGTGGATACATCATCGAACCATGCATCGTAAGCTTTGACCATCGCTGCGAGTTTTTCAGGCTTGGTCTCAGCCAGGTTAATCTTTTCTCCCTGATCATCCGACATGTCGTAAAGCTCAAAAGGAACACCTTCTGGCATTTCTTCTTTACCGAATCCACTTGGGTGCACCAGTTTCCAACGCTGATTTCGAACTGCCATGTGGTGGTAGCGAACAGGTTGATCGCCACGATGCACCTGCAAAACCAGATGACGGTCTGGCCATTCAGGACTTTTCCCTTCCAACAACGGCAGCAAACTTCGACCATCCAAAGTCACATCGTCAGGTAACTCAGCGCCCGCGGCATCAGCGATGGTGGGCAACAGGTCAATGTGTGCCGCAATACGATCACTCACGGTTCCTGGATCAAGGCGAGCAGGCCACCGAACAAAAAACGGACTTCGAATCCCCCCCTCATGCACCATCGCCTTCATGCCTCGAAAAGGTCCGACAAAACGTAGTGAATTTGGTCCGTTGTCGACCAGAAAGATAACCATCGTATTATCGAATAGGCCCTGCTGTTTCAAATGCTGATCCAGCTTCCCAATGTTCTGATCAACGTTTTCGATCATTGCCGCAATTCTGGCTAATTGATCAACGTTTCCACGCTTCCCGACCATGATGGATTTCAGGTCAACCGTTTGGTAATACTCGTACAACTCCTGCGGGACATCGTGATAGGGTCCATGCGGTGCATTGGTAGGCAGGTAGACAAAAAATGGCTTTTCCTCCTGCTTGCAACGATCGATGAATCGCATGGCCGCATCGAAGTACAGATCAGTACAGTAACCCTCTGTTTCGATTTGCTCTCCATTTTCAACCAGAATCGGGTTGGTATATCGCTTCTGGTTTTCGATTGGCTCGGATGGTTGAGCCAATCCACCACCGCGATGAATGTAAGACTCATCAAAACCCTGATCATTGGGACGCAACGGATAGTTGTCACCCAGATGCCACTTGCCGAAGATTCCTGTGGCATATCCAGCTTCCTGAAGGACTTCCGCGACCGTTACCTCATTGGGCTCCATCATCGATCGTCCCTTGAACGTATCAACCACTCGCGTTCGATAGTGGTACCTACCCGTCATTAACGAAGCACGAGTCGGTGAACAAACCGGACACACATAAAAGTCGGACATGGAGGCACTGTTTTTGGCCAGCGCATCAATGTTTGGTGTGCGGATCACAGAATTCCCGGTCACACCATGGTCACCATACCCCTGATCGTCGGGCATGATCACCACAATATTCGGACGGTCAGTATCAGCCGCTTCCAGCACATGACCGAACATCGCATCTGCGGTGAAAAAGATTCCCACCAGGACCAAGGGCAGCGAACGTAATTGCATGGGAACATCAGTTTCAAATTGGAACAAAGAAATAACACACGGCAAGATCTTACTTTTTCTTATTCTTTTTTCGCCGCACTGCGCGTTTGGTTTTTGCTGGAAAGTAGGACGACTCTGTTCTCGCAGAATCAAGAAAAGCCTCTAGTTTGTGCACCGTTTCAGGATTCGCCTTGGCGACATTGTCCTGTTCACCCGGATCAGTTTTGAGGTCATACAATTCCAACGGTTCTTCAGTGCCAAAACGAATCCCTTTCCAGTCGCCGAACCGCACGGCTTGTTGAAACGGAGAATGAATCTCCCAATAGTGCATTTGCCTGGACTGCTGCTTCTTTCCTGTCAGTGTTGGAAGGACGGACATACCATCAAGATGCGATGGAGACTCGACACCGGCCAAATCACACAAGGTTGGAAAGACATCCCGCATGTCCCACACAAAATCACTTTCTTTTCCTGCGGGAACGTGCCCAGGCCATCTCACACCCATCGCCGCACGAATCCCTCCCTCGTAAAGCATCCGCTTCACACCGCGCAACCCTCCAGAGCTCTCGATCGCCTTGGCAAAGAGTGGGTTGGGTCCATTGTCAGAGGTGTAAAAAACGATTGTATCCTCATCAATTTCCAACTCTTTCAAAAGATCCATCACCTTGCCGATGGTCTGATCGGTACGTGTCACCATCGCCGCATAATGCTGCACCTGAGCGCCCCCCGGAATTCCGTCATACATTGCAAAAGCGGGATCGCTTGTGGGAATGATGTAGGCACCATGTGGCGGCGTGACTGCAAGGTAAAGGAAAAACGGTTTCTCGTGATGCTCACGGATCAGTTGCAGGGCTTTTTCTTCCTGTTGATAGGGAATATAGATCTCTTTTTTTCCACTCTGGTTACCGGGCAGCGAGATCATTTCTCCACCATCCCAAATCTCGTCGGGAAAATGGTCATGAGCATGCACCTGATCCAGATATCCGTACCAATAATCAAAGCCCTGTTTCTCGGGGACTCCGCTCGACCCGGGATTCCCCAACCCCCACTTGCCAACGCCGGCTGTGAAGTAACCGGCTTTCTTCAGCGTCTCAGCGACCGTCACATCATCGTCTTCAAGGAACACTAACGGCCGCCCGTTTTTCTCGCTGAGTTCCTGAACCCGCGCTTTGGCCGTATTGTCTCGCCGTCGACAGTGACCCGTGTGTAATCCTGTCATCAAAACACATCGTGTTGGCGCACAAACAGCCGATCCCGAATAGTGATCCGTGAACCTCATGCCCTCAGCACAGAGGCGATCAAAGTTCGGTGTTTTGATGTGCGGCGAACCAAAGGCACTGAAATCGCCATACCCGGCATCATCAAGCATCACGTAAATGATATTCGGTTTTCCGTCACTGGCCTCAGCCGTAATAGCACTGAATGCTATGGAGAATCCCAACACGAAGATCATCGCCAAAAAAACTGACTTCATTTTTTCTCTTTTCACATCCAGGTGCATTTTTCATGGATACAAGACAACGAACGCATTGAACAAATCAGGCATTGGGAGTCTCAGCGATCACGATTGATACAGGAATGTTTGTCATCCATTCTGCCAGCCGCTTGCGAAAATCCGCTTCCTGCCCCCCAACAATTTTCCAGCCTTCCAGACGAGCCTCAAGAGCAACTCGAATCCGAGCCAAACTGGAATCAAGCAATCCCATGATCACGGCTTCAACATCAGCAAGAATGTCCTGCGGTTCAAAGCCGACACGATCACGCTGCTTGTTCCTTGCCAACTCACACAGTCTACCCTGAATCGCCGCATAACGCTTGCCTTGATGAAACACTCGCCGCAACTCCAAAGTTGCGTTGAACTGGAATACTGGATCTGCCCCGAAATAGAAACTGGCTTGCCCCTGCGATCGGAAACCGATCACAACGACAACATCGTCAATCAGAACTTCAGCTCGTAGTGCCATCTGCTTTCCATCTCTCAGCAGATCTTCCCGATCCTGTTCCTGTTTCGCCATCGCGCGCATCACTCCAAAGCAAACCGTACCTACACAAAAAGCGAACCGTACTTACACAAATAGCGAACCGCACTTGCACGAAAAGTGAACCGGCACGGCCAGCGCTCTCAAATGACGCTTCAACTGCCCACGTTCTATTGTTGGTGCCGCCCCAATGCAGGCTCAACGCCTAAATGCCCTGCCACGGATTTTCCAACTGGGGTGGGGAACATGCGCTTCGTCCATCATTCTGGCAGCAGCATCGACGAGAGCGGGTTTTTCTTCCGCCACATTATCTTTTTCTCCAATATCATTTTTCAGATCGTACAGTTCGATGGTTCCCGTCAACATTGGCTGACGGATCGCCTTCCAGTCACCAAAACGCACAGCCTGTCGGCTCCCCTGTTCGTAAAACTCCCAATACAGGTAGTTGTGTTGTTTCTGCCGCTGTGACTCTCCTTTGAGTGTCGGCACGAAACTGATGCTATCGACACTCGGGGGCAGTTTCGCGCCCGCCAATTCTGCGGCGGTCGCCATCCAGTCACCGAAGTACCCTACATAGTCTGTGCTGGTTCCAGCGGGAACGGTGCCGGGCCACCAAGCAATCGTCGGCACTCGAATGCCTCCTTCATACAACGCCCGTTTTGTACCTCTGAGTGGCCCGGATGGATTGAATCGTTTCAGATCATGTCCAGCCTCGTCATGAGGTCCGTTATCGCTCGTGAAGAACACCAACGTGTCGCCATCAATCCCCAAAGCTTTCAGGTGATCAAGAATTCGGCCAACATCACGATCCATCCGCGTGATCATCGCAGCTTGCCCCTTATCTGCATCGGGCCAATTTTCAGTTGCATAAATACCATAGTCGGGAACTTCCGCCCCGTTGCCAGTCATCCGCGTGCCTTCATTGTTGGCATGCGGGATTGTCAAAGGTAGGTAGAGAAAGAAGGGGGCCTCGCTGTTAGTCTCGATAAACTTAATTGCCTCTTCGACAAACAAATCATGTGAATAGTCAATTCGCTTGGTTGCTGCACCACCTCGAAACCCTCCGTAAGATCCCCCCGCCTGCTCAACCACATTTGCCAGAATCTTCTTATCTGCATTATCCCAGACGAATTCAGGGTAATAGTTGTGGGCATGAACCTGGTTCAGATAACCAAAGAAGCGATCAAAACCCTTCCGCAGTGGAAACCCGGGCTGTTGAACCTCGCCCAAACCCCATTTTCCAACAAGGCCGTTGGTATAACCCGCTGACTTCAAAACCTCTGCCACAGTCGCATCCTGGGCACGCAGAGACTGCTCTAGCATCGTGCCACTGTTTGCATTCCCTCGCACATGCGTGTGCCCCATGTGTCGCCCTGTCATCAACACACTCCGACTCGGAGCGCATACCGTATTGCCGGCATAGAATTGAGTGAACTTCATTCCCTCCAGAGCCATCTGGTCGAGCCTCGGCGTAGCGATCACCTTCTGACCAAAACAACCAACATCTCCGTAGCCCAGATCATCCGCCATGATAAAGATCATGTTGGGCTGTTCACCATCAATGGATGGTTCATCCGCACAGCAGAATCCGAAACTCAATGCAACGATGATTGCACTGGCAAACGCTGAAACCTTCATAAAAAACTTTCCTTTCATTGAACATGTATCTCATTGAACATGCACCGCGAGACAGACTCTGAATAGCCCAAGGCGATTAATTTTGCGGTTGATCCCACAATCGGTAGGGATCATCAAGTCGTCGCTGCTCAGACAGCAACAACGCTTCCATTTCTTTTCTCTTCGCTGAATACTTTGGATCATCTGCAAGATTCAACTGATGACTTCCAGGGACACTGCCAGTCAACGAATTGACAACGGGAGCGTGATGCTGCGAAAGAAACTCGTGTGGATTTTCTCGCAAATTGAACAATTGTGTTTTCTGAACGGCACCGTCCATCACATCGTACTTGATCAACTTCCAATCACCCTTCTTGACACAGCGTATTCCGGGCTTTGTCCCGCCACAATAAACACCGTAAAGTACTTCACGAATCGCGTCACGCTCACCCTCAAGAACAGGCTCAAAGCTGTGCCCCTCATTGGTGACGGGTGGTTCAATGCCCGCCAAATCGCAGAGTGTGCTCAGAACATCCAGCAGATAAACGTTTCCCGTCGCACGACTACCGGATGAAATCCCCGGACCTTTTACAATCAAAGGCACTCGCCAAGTATGCTGATAAAGATTCTGCTTGCCCTGCAAACCATGTCGACCAATCGCCATGCCGTGGTCAGCGGTATAGATCACATAAGTGTTATCAAGCTCTCCCAGTGAATCCAAACGCTTCAGCACTCGCCCGATTTGTCGATCAATATTTTCATCACACGCAAATTCACGCCCCAATTCATTTCGAATGGTCTGGGGATCCCGTCGCTCCCAAACCCCACTCACACTGACTTCATCACGAAGACCGGGATGCCCATGATGAAAAGGGTGTGCGGGCAAGTAGTTGACAGGTAATTCGGGTTGCCTGGCGTTTTCAGGCGGCAAGGTCTTTCGATCCTTATGATTCACCGCTCCATACTTTGCCAACAAATCCTCTGTTCCATCGCGCGTATCGTGCGGATGGGAAAAGCCAAGGTAGATCAGAAAAGGATCATCACCTTGTCGATCGTTCAAGTAATCCAAAACCTGGTCAGCATGCCATGCACTCCCTGTCTCCCTCGTACCACCTCGCTTAGTCGCGGTACGACTGACTTGGAATTTCGCGTTCGCTGCCGCATAACTGTTGCCATTTTTACAAGTCCGCATCGTGTCGTATCCTGCACGATTAAACACGGCAGCCATCGTATTTTCCGGAAGATCGGCAGGTGCAAACGAAGGTTTGGCATCCGCGCCCCGTTTTCTGGAACCACGTCGTGGCAGATGCCATACCGTACGTCCCGACATGATCATGTGCCGCGATGGAGTACAGACAGCACCTGCCCATGACCCCATGTGATAGGCCCCATCAAACACCATTCCCTCGGCTGCCAACTGATCAATTACCGGCGAATCAAGTTTTGAGCGGGAGTTGTAAACTTTGAGATCAAAAGGCGACTGATCGTCCACAAGCACAAACAGAAAATTGGGACGTTTCACTTCCTCGGCAAAGGAGGCCACACTCAACATCAAGCATGAAGCGATAACGAGGAAACGGCGATCAGCAAGTGACATCAATTGATTTCCATGAATAGGTAAGTAACAGAAACGGCGAGCGGGGAACCGAGCCCCAACCGGGCGAACCGGATCGAGTGCCAACGAGCCCCCAAGCCCATGATAACCGACTCAATCGGTGCAAGCTTTTGAACTTTGGACACTGAGACAAAGGATCCGCATCTCAACGACTGCCCCAGTTGCAACACGTCGGCCGCACACAACAACGGGCGTTACGTCAAAGGCTCAGGGCAAGGGATTCTCGAACCAGACGACATTCTTACTGGCGTGCCCTGCAATCAACAAATCAAGGTCATAATCCCCATCCATATCAACTGCACGGATATCGTAGGCTCCCTGATTGCTACCGACCTCGCGACGAACAAAGTTTCCATCGCCATCGTTCGCATACCAAACCGCCATGCCATCAGCTTCTTTACCACATGTTGCGATATCCAGATCACCATCCTCATCCAGATCAACGGTTACCAAGCAGTGTGGCCCGACGATTTCGGGATCGATTTCGATGCGACTGAATTCTGGGGCACGGAACCACAGCACCCCCCGGCCATGTCCCCGAGTTGCAACAAAATCCATCTTGCCATCCTGATTCAGATCACGCGGCTGAATATTCGTTGCCCCGGGCTGCCTCGAAGCCAACAGATGCTTTTTCCATGGCTCAGTCTGATTGGGTAACTGTTCCCACCAGGCAAACCATTCCCCTCCTTCAAAACCGGGGCCACCTTTTGCTGCACAGGAAATATCCGGCAAACCATCACCATTGACATCTGCGATCCCGGTGTAGTGGTTACCGCCAGGTGCGTCACGGTCAGCGAACACATGCCGCTTCCAAGGCTCAGAGTTCCTGGGATTCTCCGGCACCTCAAGCCAGGTCAATGAATTCGGGATACTGGTTTGGGCTGGCCCACGTCCTGAGTTTGCGATCAAGTCGAGACGTCCATCCCGATTGACGTCGCCGGTAATCAAACAATGAGTACCAAGGATCTCATCATCGATGGTTCGGTAGGTCCACGCGTCGCCAGAGAACGGATCATCGGGACACTCAAGCCAGAACACGGTGTTGCTGGATCCACAAAAATCCAGATCGCCGTCATGATCAACATCGAGCAGGCAGCTGTGAATGCAATCAGGCCGTGGCTTGTTGCGAGAGTTGTCTCGACTGAAGGCATGCAGTTGATACGCATCCCAATTCGGCCCTCGATGCAACACCACTTTGCCATCATAGGATGAGAGCACATCCACATGCCCATCATCATCAAAATCAGCTGACACAGCGGAGTTCACGTTACCTTTTGCGTGCGCGACCACATGCTTGCGCCACGGTTCAGACTTGCCTGAAAGCGGCACGAACGCTGGCTGATTTGCAACTGCGGGCAGGTCATCGACAAATCCGGCGTCCGTCCTGCGGAGTTCCTCAACCGCTTGACGTCGCATCGTCCTCAGCCTGGCCTGATGCGTGGACTCCGCTGCTAGATTGACCAGTTCACCAGGGTCACGGGAAATATCGTAGAGTTCTTCAGTCTCACCAGAAACGAGTGTCCTGACATATTTGTAGTGACCTTGCGCTAACATCACGTACCAGGGGATACCTGGACCGTGATACAAGGCTGCCTCGTCTTTCCCGGGAATCTGATTGGTCGCGGAGCCATACCGTTTTCCTGTATGCACAAGCATCGCAGGATGTGGCCAGTTCTTTTTCTCGTCCGTCAACAGTGGACTCAGATCACGTCCATGCATTTTCCACGGAAGCTTGACCCCAGCCTGAGCAAAAAAGGTAGGAGGCAGATCCACGCCGCTCACCGGTGCATCGACAACGACACCACGACCTCGCTTTGATGACGCCGGTCCCGCGGGGCGGATGATCAACGGTGCTGCAACAGCAGCATCATGAGGAGCGACCTTACTTTTCATTCCGTGCTGGCCCCAGGCGAATCCTTGATCGGAGGTAAAAACGACAAGCGTATTTTCAAGCTGCCCGGTTTTGCGAAGCGAATCCATCAATCGCCCTACATTTTCATCAATGGCCAAAACGCCTTGATGGTATTGACGTACCCAATCGGAAAGGGGACGTCCTGGTCGATCCTTCATTCCAACTGGACTTGACTCGCGAACCTTCCGTTCAACCGGCTCACCGTTCTTACCGGGCTCCCAAAACTCCATTTTTTGAACATAGGCTGGCTTGCCGGGGCGGGGCGGGTACACATCAACTGGAACGGGGACCTCGATTCCTGCATAATCCTGCTGATGTCGCAAAGCGGGTGTGAAAGGCCCATGCACAGCACCGTAACACAGCCACAAATACCACGGCTTGTCCTGTCCGCGTGCCTCACTCTGAATGAAATCCATTGCCCAATCGGTGTAGTTGTCAGTGGTGTAACCATCGACCATCACCGGCTCACCACCATCGGTAGAGATCAACTGTTTGTCATAATAATTCGGGGCGTTGTCCGGATGACGCGGTCGATTCCAGACCTTCTGGTGGTCCCAATCCCTTCCGAAGCCAGCATCAACACCGGTATGCCACTTGCCAATGTGCGCAGTGACGTAACCTTGCTGCCTGAGCACGGACGGCCAGAAACGGCACTGTTCCGGATCATAAGCACTGCCAGGATAAGGTCCCTCCATTCGCATCGACTCGATTCCATGCTGATGGTGCCCTGTCAACAAAGTCGCACGGGACGGCATGCACCAAGACCCGATGTAGGCACGCCGAAAACGCACCCCCTCGCGAGCCAACTGGTCGATATTTGGCGTCTGAACCCAGTCAAACGCATCGTCGTAACAGCTGACGGTGCGATGTGATTGATCGTCGGTATAGATGAACAAAATGTTTGGCCGCTTGGCCGTGGCAGGCTCAATGTGAGCCAACTGAACGCTCAGCAGGACTGCAACAAACTGAAGCAAATGCAATCTTCGCCAGAAGGACATCAGTGAACCGCCTGAAGGGTAGGGGACAACAAACAGAATAATAATACCTTGAGAATAACACGTTGCCGTAGCTCAGTCCCCTGTTGTAACCCACCTGATGCCATCCATTTCCCCGATCGCTAAGCCTGATTGACCGTTGAAGCAAGGAGCAAAAGGTGGATTCGTTGAAATTAGGCAACCGGATGAAATAAGCCAGAATCGCCGCCAACCCGGCACCCAGATCAGACGAAAGACCTGAGAGATGTCCTGCTCAACGAAAGACCTCCCCGCCAACAAGCGATCAGCCAACAAGCGATCAGCCAACAGAAACAGAAACCGTTGCTGGTCCGACGAAAAAAGCAAACTCCAAGACTGAACCCGCTTCGACAAACTGCTGTATTTCTTAACGATACGCGGTTGCCCTTCTCCCGCAATTGGAAACAATGCAGAATAATGACGTGGCTTCAACACGATGGCAGTCCGAATCATCCACCATCACAAGTCGCTATACTGTTTCGGTCAGCTTGCCGTTTCGGTCCCAAGACGAGACAGTGCAAGTCAAGAAGTTCATTCGAAAAAACAGAACGATCAAGACCGTGCAATGCCCGAATGACAAGACCCGAAGTTTGAACAACGCAAAGTCAATACACGAACTTCAATGCAGAACGAGAGTCAGTGAAATCACGGTTTCTCCTTTCCCATAGGGATACTTTCTTTCCCACAGGGATACCTTCTTCACGATAACATTGACACTCTGAAAGACGCTCTTACAACCATTCGTCTGCTTGCAATTCCAATACACACATTCGATTCCCAATAGATACCGGAGCCATCCTCGTATGCCACTGTCCAGTCCCCACAGCAACAACTTGAGTGCCATAGCTAACTTTCGCGTCTTCGCTGCCATAATCTGCGTCACGGCAACCATGACCGCAGTGACATGCTGTCAGCTCGCCGCTCAAGACTCTGCCCCTGCCCCTGCCCAAAAGAAATCACCGGAAGTTGAGCTCGACACCACAGCTGGCAAGATCATCATTGCACTGGATGCAGAGAAGGCCCCTAAGACGGTTGCCAACTTCCTCGATTATGTGAAGAGTGGACATTACAACGGCACGATTTTCCATCGCGTGATCCCCGACTTCATGATTCAGGGCGGCGGACTTGATGCTGCAATGAAAGAGAAAGCAACCAAGCCTCCGATTGTCAACGAAGGCGATAATGGCCTGAAGAATGTCAAGTACAGCGTAGCGATGGCCCGCACGAACGACCCCAATAGTGCGACCAGTCAATTTTTCATCAACACCAAAGACAATGTTTTCCTGAATCGAAGCCCGAGGAATCCCGGCTACGCCGTCTTCGGACGTGTTGTCAAAGGGCTTGGAGTCATTGATACGATTTCAAAAGTACAGACAACCACCAAAGAGAGTGGAAGCATTCCGGGTGCAAGAATGCAGGACGTTCCTATCAAGGAAGTCACGATCAAATCCGCAAAAGTGATCAAATAGACTGCCATCGCTGCCAGCCTTGAGGACGCCCCCCCCGAGGGTGGGTCGGCCGAGTTTCATTCGGTGAAGTCAACAGTAGCAGGCAGCAATTGGGACAATTGGACGGTCTGACAGGAGTGGTGCAATCGAGGCACTGAGAGCGGCTAAATCGCCGCTCAAATGACTTTCCAGAGATTTTATTGCGGAAGATTCCACCAAATCAAGCTTCTTCGGCAACAGCCTCTTGACGATATTTGCCAATTTAGCGTATTTTTTCGGGCGGTTTCGCAATTTTGGCACGGTGGTTGAGAGGCTCGCAGGAACGAGTCGAGTTCCTGAGGCAGTACAAAAGCTGCTTTTGTCAGGGATCAATGAGAAATGTCTCATCCAGACGCATGTTCCGATCGACTCACGTATCACCAGATCAAAGGCCAGCGTAGCTTCAATTGGCAGAGCATCGCATTCGTAATGCGGAGGTTGTGGGTTCAAATCCCACCGCTGGCTCTTTTCGTGCTAGGTATTCTGACAGAGAATGAATCACCGTTTGCGAATGTCGTTTGAAGTCGCAGCGATTCAATCCCACAAACGCTTGATAGCCCCTTGGGCAGGAGACTCGTCTCTATGAGTGAAGTCGAACTTGAAGTTATCGACTTGAAGGAAGTGGTC